>NZ_VTYC01000001.1:0-110122 GCF_013114115.1 Vibrio sp. 070316B
CCTTTCTCAAGCTTCAAGCTCGATTCTTGCTCAAGCGAAGCAAGCGCCGAACTCGGCACTTAGCCTACTAGGTTAATCGATTAAAAAGCCACGTTGACTATAAGCGTTGTTGAGACAAAACGTTAACGTAAGGCCTCCACAAATTAGCTCGTGGTGAGAGATGAGCGCTAAACAAACCCAGCTTCGGCTGGGTTTTTGCTTTTCTGAGAATGGCAAAAATGTGTAGGGGAATTGCTAAGTAGGATGTGGAATACAAGCGAGATTTCCTATCATGGTCGTCCTTCTTGTAGGGAATGACGGATTAGCCTATCAATCTTCCGACATTATTCCGTCATCCCAGAATCGAGTAGAACGAGATATCAGGGATCTGCTTTGGCTTTTTATGTGCAATTCCGTACTTATAAATGAGTGAAGACAGGAAACTTTAGCGCATATCGGTCGATTAATTGAATGGCGATCACACTTTTCTTTGTTATTGAAAATAATGCGAAAAAAAACACATTTTTTATTAAAGCTTCTAATTAAGGCGCCGTTAAAGGGATTGAGAGAAATGATATGTACCAATGTAAGGTGAGAGAGACAGTGGTGCGTAAACAAATTGATATGTATTTATGTGAGGTGAGAGTCACATGGGTACATTAAAAAATGCCTAAAGGAGATCAACTATGGCGATTAATGTAAGCACTAACGTGTCTGCAATGACGGCTCAGCGTTACCTAAATAACGCGGCTGAAGGTACTCAAAAATCAATGGAGCGTTTGTCTTCTGGCTATAAAATCAATAGCGCAAAAGATGATGCTGCAGGCTTACAAATCTCTAACCGCTTAACGTCGCAAAGCCGTGGCCTAGATATGGCTGTGAAAAACGCAAATGACGGTATCTCTATTGCACAAACAGCTGAAGGTGCGATGAATGAGTCAACCAACATTCTGCAACGTATGCGTGACCTTTCTCTTCAATCTGCAAACGGTTCAAACAGCAAGTCTGAGCGTGTTGCTATCCAAGAAGAAGTATCTGCTCTAAACACAGAACTTAACCGTATCGCTGAAACAACCTCTTTTGGTGGTAACAAGCTTCTTAACGGTACTTACGGTAGCCAATCTTTCCAAATCGGTGCTGACTCAGGTGAAGCGGTAATGCTTTCTATGAGCAACATGCGTACTGACACTCAAGACATGGGTGGTAAGAGCTACGGTGTTACTGAAGGTAAAGATGCATCTTGGCGTGTAGGTGCTGGTGCTGACCTGACTATCAAATACAACGATAAGTTCGGTGAATCTCAAGAGCTATCTATCTCTGCTAAAGAAGGCAACGATATCGAAGAGCTAGCAACTTACATCAACGGTCAAAGCCAAGACGTTAAAGCGTCTGTAGGTGAAGGCGGTAAACTACAACTTTTCGCTTCTAGCCAAAAAGTTGAAGGTGATGTTGAGTTTGGTGGCAGCCTTGCAAGTGAGCTAGGTATTGGCGCAGGCAAAGATGTAACCGTAAATGACATCGACGTAACATCAGTTGCGGGTGCAAACGAAGCGGTATCTATCATCGATGGCGCTCTAAAATCTGTAGATAGCCAACGTGCATCTCTTGGTGCTTTCCAAAACCGTTTTGACCACGCAATCAGCAACTTAGAAAACATCAACGAAAACGTTAATGCGTCTAAGAGCCGTATCAAAGATACCGATTACGCGAAAGAAACAACAGCAATGACGAAGTCTCAAATCCTACAACAGGCGAGTACTTCTATCCTAGCTCAAGCAAAACAATCACCATCAGCAGCTTTAAGCTTATTGGGCTAAACTTACCTCGGTAAGTAGCGGTAAACTCCGCTTTACGTGGAGTTTTACTGTTGGCTCATGAAGGATGGAGGGAGAGTGTTATGGAAATACCATCTAACGCATCGAACATCCAGCCTTATGGCTCACCTAATGGCATTAAAATTGCAGGCGATGAAGGTAGTAGTGCGTCGAGCATTTCACGGCTGAAAGAAGCAACCTCTTATGGCAAGGTAGAGAAATCGAAAGAAGAAGCTACCGAAGCAGCGATTCAATTAGCTCAAGAGAGAAAAGAGCTAAATGATGAAGAGCGAGTCAAGATGGTGGAGAAGGTAAACGAGTTTATCTCCTCTCTTAACAAGGGGGTTGCCTTTAAGGTCGATGAAGAATCGGGAAGGGATGTGGTGACTATTTATGAAACCACAACCGGCGATATTATTCGTCAGATACCCGATGAAGAAATGCTTGAAATTCTAAGACGCCTAGCAGCCCAAAACTCGAATAGTAGAATATTTGAGGTGAAGGTCTAAGTCGTATTATTGAGGTGGTTTAATGAGTTTTGGCCCAATGGGGATTTCGTCTGGCATGGATATCAATTCCATGGTCAGCAAAATTGTGGATTCGGAGCGTGTACCTAAACAGCAACGAATCGACAATGAAAGAGCGCGAATCGATACCAGCATTAGTGCCTATGGAAGACTCAGAGAATCTCTCGATTCGATGAAAAACCTGATGACAAACTTTCGTCAGGAAAAAGCTTTCGCTGTACGTACAGTAGAAAGTACTGATGAAGCGCTTGTTTCTGCAACCGCGACTACTGAAGCGATCGCTGGCAAATACGCCATCGATGTGTTGCAGCTTGCCCAGAGTCATAAAGTAGCGTCAGATGTTCTATCTGATGACATGAAATTTGGCCCAGGTAAGCTGCAGGTTTCGCTTGGTGATGATAGCTTTGATGTGCAAGTTGGCGATAGATCAAAGCTAATCGATGTTGTTCGCAGCATCAACGGTGCAGATAGAAACCCAGGCGTTCGCGCATCTATTATCAATGATGTCGAAGGCCCACGGCTTATTGTCGCCTCCAACCAATCTGGTGCCGATCAACAAATTAGTATCAGTGTCGACTCTGATGCGTCAAATCCTCTAAAAAAACTCGAATACAAAACCCTTGAAGAACGTGTTGAAGCGCTAGAGAAAGCTCGTATTGCCGCTCAAGACGTACTTGGTCTTACACCTGCTGGAAAAGCCGTTGATCTTATCGATGAGGCTATCTCTGACGATGTCCCGAAAGCCGATGAAGCTGTCGACGAAGACGGCAATATCATTCCAGGTTCTCAAGCGGACTCAACGTCTCCTGCAGAAGATGGCTCTCAAAGCCTTAGCTTCGGTGAACAAGCCGCTGCAGATGGCCAAGCTGCCCTAGATGCAGCTCAGGCGGCAAAATCTGTCATGCCTGAAGACAATATCCCAGGTTGGACGGAAACGGCTTCTGGCACGCTGTTAGATTCTTATTACACACCAGAACTTGAGCTTGACGAAAAAGCGATCGAGAAGGCGCCTGATGTTCCTGGTTGGTCAAACACGGCCTCAGGTACCTTGACTGATTCATATGTGACACCGAAAGAAGCCCAGCAAAAGCTAGAGGCAGAGCAAGCACGTATCGAAGAGAAGATCGCTCAAGAAAAAGCGGATCTGGCCAAGAAAGTAGAAAACGGTGAATTGACCGCAGAGCAAGCAAAAAATATCGAGCGTGCCAAATTAGAGCCTGAAGAGCGAGAGCGCTTAGAGAAAGTCGACAAGGCGCAAGCTGATTTGGCGCTTGCTCAACAATCTTTTGATAGTTACAGCGGCATGACCGAAGTCCAAGCTGGTCAAGATTCAATGGTGGTACTGGATGGTGTCGCTCAGCTCTCTAGTAATAACAATGTGATTGAAGATGCCGTTGAAGGCATTGATATTACGGTGAAAGGAAAGACGCCAAAAGACAAGCCGCCAGCAGAAATTGGAGTTGAGTACGACCGTAATAGTGTTCGTCAAGACATCGAAGCCTTTGTGAATTCTTACAACCAGTTTTACCAAGTGTCTAAAAACTTGGCGGGTGTCGATCCTGCGACTGGACAAAAAGGCCCACTTTCTGGTGACAGCACGGTCCGTAACGCAGACTCACGATTGAAAGGAGTATTCTCTTCAAGCATCGAAGGGGCGCCAGAGAACCTTAAGTCTTTAACAGAGTTTGGTATCACGACCACTAGGCAAGGCTCGTTAGAGATCAACTACGACATGCTCGACCGACAGCTAAACAATAACTTTGATAAGCTGGGCGAGTTTTTTGGCGGCAACAATGGCTTTGCTAAAAAAGTCGAAGATGCGATTCAGGGTATCACTGGTATTACTGGTTCAATTCGTACTCGAGAAAAGAGTCTGGTTGAGCAAAACTACCGCTTAGCAGACGACCAAAACGCCTTAGATCGCCGTATGGACAGTCTTGAGAGTCGTACTCACTCTAAGTTCACCGCCATGCAAGATGCAACCAGTAAGATGCAGTCTCAGCTTGGTAGCATGATGAATGCGTTGGGTTAATAGATGACCAGTCAGCTTCAAGAGCTTTGTGAACTAGATCAATTAATTATCTCTAAGCTCGAATTTAGTGAAATTAATGCTGAAGAAATAGCGACGCTTGTCGATAACAGAGAACAGTTATTGCAAAACGTGCTTCAATTCATCGATTCACACCCTGACGTTAAGCAAAGTTCGGAGTGGTTTGAAGCCATTTCGAGAACAAGAAAATTAGTCGAATTGATGCAGTCTGAAACTGGACGGGTAGGGAAAACCCTGCACAAGTACCGACATGGTGCCAAGTCAGTTCAACAATACAAAAAGTTTTTATAGAAGAGGTTTACTATGCGCGGTTCTTTACAGGCATATAAAAAGGTATCAGTGGATAGTCAGCTAACGGCTGCCTCACCGCATAAGATTGTGCAAATGCTAATGGCCGGCGCTATCGAGCGTTTAATCCAAGGTAAAGCGGCAATGCAAGCGGGCAATATCCCGGTGAAAGGTGAGCGACTTGGTAAGGCTCTAGACATCATTATTAGCCTTCGTAGCTGCCTTTCTATGGACGATGGTGGTGATATTGCGAAAAACCTAGATCAACTTTATGAGTTCATGATCACGCAAATTTCTGCGGCAAATCACAAAAATGACCCACAGCCTATTGATGATGTTATCGATATTATCCGCGAAATTAAGAGCGCTTGGGACCAAATTCCGAATGAATATCACAACTTGACGTCTGCTGAAGTCGGTATTTAAAGAAAAATTGCAGTTTTAACTAACCTTAGATCCTCTAATTGGTTGGTTGCCTTATTTTTTTAATCAAATAAAATAGAAGCCATTAGATAGCCTAATGGCTTTTTTTCGTTGCTGATTTCATAAATTTGTCCTCGTAAACCATAATCATAGATAGAATTCTTAATTTTATGGAATACGTTGCTCACCGTTTTTCCGCATCGCACCAAAATAAAGGCAATAATTCCTACTTATGCAAGGTTTGGCAAAACTGCTTGTGGTCGACGATAACGCTCAAGATCGTCACAATTTAAGCACAATATTAGAGTTTGTAGGAGAGAGCTGCGAAGTAATCAGCTCTGAACAAGCGCGCAAAGTCGACTGGTCACTACAGTGGGCTGGTTGCATTATTGGCTCAATAAAAGGTAAAGGCTTCAACGCATTACTGAATGATAAGCTTGTTCACGCGAATCACATCCCTCTACTTGTGATTGGCAAAAACAACCACCCGGTTGACGAGCTCACCAATTTTGTTGGTGAACTCGAGCTGCCTCTTAACTATCCCCAATTAAGTGATGCATTAAGACACTGTAAAGATTTCTTAGGACGCAAAGGTGTTCAGGTTGTCTCTTCAGCCCGTAAGAACACGCTGTTTCGCAGTCTGGTGGGTCAAAGTGCTGGCATTCAAGAAGTACGTCACTTGATTGAACAAGTTTCCTCTACCGAAGCCAACGTACTGATTCTCGGTGAGTCTGGTACCGGTAAAGAGGTGGTTGCTCGTAACATTCATTACCATTCAAAACGTCGCGCTGGTCCTTTTGTTCCAGTGAACTGTGGTGCAATCCCACCAGATTTGCTGGAGAGTGAACTTTTCGGTCATGAGAAGGGCGCATTCACAGGTGCAATTACGGCACGTAAAGGACGTTTTGAGCTAGCTGAAGGTGGCACACTATTTCTTGATGAAATTGGCGATATGCCAATGGCGATGCAGGTTAAGTTGCTACGCGTACTACAAGAGCGATGCTTTGAACGTGTAGGTGGCAATTGCACTATCCAGGCGAATGTTCGAGTAATTGCGGCTACACACCGTAACCTTGAAGATATGATCGACGATGATTCATTCCGTGAAGATCTTTATTACCGCTTGAATGTATTCCCGATTGAAATGCCGGCATTACAAGAGCGTAAAGAAGATATCCCTCTACTACTTCAAGAGCTTATGACGAGAATGGAAGCGGAAGGCAGTATGCCTATCTGCTTTACGCCTCGCGCGATTAACTCTTTGATGGAGCACGATTGGCCAGGTAACGTACGTGAATTGGCGAACTTAGTGGAGCGCATGGTTATTCTCTATCCGAATAGCTTAGTGGACGTAAACCATCTGCCAACTAAGTATCGGTACAGTGACATCCCTGAATTTCAACCAGAGTTTAATAGCTTTGTTTCTGAGGAAGAGCAAGAGCGTGACGCTTTAGCTGACCTGTTCTCGGAAGATTTCAGCTTCGATCAGCAAGATGATATGACTGATAATGCGAATGCACCTCAGGAATTACCACCGGAAGGTGTGAACCTGAAAGAGCTGCTCGCTGATATGGAAGTGAATATGATCAATCAAGCCTTGGAAGCTCAAGGCGGTATTGTTGCTCGAGCGGCAGACATGTTAGGCATGCGCAGAACCACTCTGGTTGAGAAAATGCGTAAATACAATCTGCAGCGTTAGTGTTCTGCTTTTCGAAAAACGGAAAAACACACACGAAATTTTTAGCTAATCGTTCATTTTAGCTAAGCGATAAGATAAACCATAGTCGAGTTGTTGCTTGCTTAACTATGTGATAAATATAGCAAATAGCCTGACTCGTTTTGTGCGTGTCAGGCTGTTTTAGTATTTGAGGCAAATTTTTGACATGCACGTATCTAACGAACCAGAAAATCAATCACACCTAGATTCTGTTGAGCAACAGGTTGAGCGCTATAAGCAAGTGCTCGATGTTATGCCTGCTGGTGTCATCTTGTTAGATACCCATGGTGAAGTAAGAGAAGCAAACCCCGAAGCGCACCGCATTCTTGGCGTCGAGTTGGTTGGAGAGAAGTGGTTTTCTGTTATCCAAAGTGCTTTTGATCCCAAAGACGATGATGGTCATGAGATCTCATTAAAGAACGGTCGAAAGGTACGTTTGGCGATTTCTGCTTCGACTACGGGTCAGCTAATTTTGATTACCGATCTGACCGAGACGCGTTTGCTGCAATCACGAGTTAGTGATCTCCAGCGTCTGTCGTCATTAGGTAGAATGGTGGCGTCACTTGCTCATCAGGTTCGTACACCGCTCTCTAGTGCAATGTTGTATGCGTCAAACCTTGCCGCACCGAATCTACCACCGGCAACGAAGACACGTTTTCAATCTAAGCTTATGGATAGACTTCATGACTTAGAGAAGCAAGTTAATGACATGCTGCTGTTTGCTAAGGGCGGCGATAATAAGGTGGTGAAGCCTTTTACTGTGGCTGAATTGATCACAGAATTTCAGCCAATGGTCGAAGCAGCGTTGAAATCGAACCAAATTGATTACTGCCAAGAAGTGGAAGGCGAACAGACTCAAATGTTCGGCAATGCCAACGCGATTGCCTCTGCTTTAAGTAATCTGGTTTTGAACGCGGTTCAAATTGCCGGCAAAGAATCACAGATAGATGTATTTTTTAGGCCGGTAAACGGCGAGCTTAAGATATCAGTACAAGACAGTGGTCCCGGCGTACCGAAAGAGCTTCAAGGTAAAATCATGGAACCATTCTTTACCACTCGCTCGCAAGGGACAGGCTTAGGCTTGGCGGTTGTACAAATGGTATGTCGAGCACATGAAGGTCGACTGGAATTGATATCAGAAGAAGGTGATGGCGCATGCTTTACCATGTGCTTGCCACTAGAAAGAAGCGCTTCTACTGAAGACTAATAAGTTTTAACTGAATTTACACTGGAGAATCCTATGGCTCAAAGCAAAGTGTTAATCGTCGAAGATGATGAAGGTCTACGCGAGGCCCTTGTCGATACACTCGCGCTTGCTGGCTATGAATGGCTAGAAGCAGATTGCGCAGAAGATGCTCTGGTCAAACTAAAATCGAACTCCGTTGATATCGTTGTCTCTGACGTTCAGATGGCAGGCATGGGCGGCTTAGCGCTGTTAAGAAACATCAAGCAGCACTGGCCAAATCTCCCTGTATTGTTGATGACAGCTTATGCCAACATCGAAGACGCCGTCGCTGCAATGAAAGAGGGCGCTATCGACTATATGGCAAAGCCATTTGCGCCAGAAGTACTGCTAAACATGGTGAGCCGTTATGCTCCCGTAAAATCGGACGACAATGGTGATGCCATCGTTGCTGATGAAAAAAGCATCAAGCTAATGATGCTGGCCGATAAAGTGGCAAAAACGGACGCCAATGTCATGGTTTTGGGCCCGAGCGGCTCTGGTAAAGAGGTGATGTCGCGTTACATCCATAACGCCTCAAACCGTAAAGATGGTCCGTTCGTCGCGATTAATTGTGCGGCAATTCCTGACAATATGTTGGAAGCGACTCTATTTGGATATGAGAAAGGTGCATTTACTGGCGCTATTCAGGCGTGTCCAGGTAAGTTTGAACAAGCTCAAGGCGGTACAATTTTACTCGATGAGATCAGTGAAATGGATCTTGGCCTGCAAGCTAAGTTGTTGCGTGTGCTGCAAGAGCGTGAAGTTGAGCGTTTAGGTAGCCGTAAGAGCATTAAACTTGATGTTCGTGTACTCGCGACCAGTAACCGAGATCTAAAACAGTATGTGTCTGAGGGTAATTTCCGTGAAGACTTGTACTACCGTTTGAATGTTTTCCCAATTTCTTGGCCTCCACTGTGTGAACGTAAAGGTGATATTGAGCCTTTGGCGAAGCACTTAGTTGAGCGCCACTGTACCAAACTGGGTATGCCAGTTCCGGTCATGTCACCTCAAGCGATCAGCAAACTCGTCAATTATCCGTGGCCGGGTAATGTACGTGAACTTGATAATGTCGTGCAGCGCGCGTTGATTCTGAGCGAAGAAGAAAAAATTTCTGGTGAGCATATCCTACTTGAAGGGGTGGATTGGCAAGACGCTAGTGGCCTACAGCAGATTGTGGAAGGTAGCGATGTGGCAACACCAGATATCAAGCCTATTGCGGAAGCAAACCCAATCAACAAAATCGCTTCAAGCAGTGAAGGACTGGGGAATGAGCTTAGAGATCAAGAGTATGCGATCATCCTTGAAACTTTGATCGCATGTAACGGCCGACGTAAAGATATGGCTGAGAAACTCGGTATTAGCCCTCGCACATTGCGCTATAAGTTAGCAAAAATGCGCGATGCTGGAATAGATATCCCAAACTAAGCACAGATTAGTAGTGTCAGCTTTCTGACTAGTGTAATACGATATCTAGTCGTTTTTAGGTATGGCACGCTAATTGCTCTGTCAATAATACAGCAAAATAGATAGTCATAAATTTGACTCCTTGAGGTAGTAAATGAGAATAGATGGTTTACAAGGCGAAATGCAGGCAATGATGGTTGAAGCTGCGAGCGCGCGTCCTGCTGCGACAGGGCAAGCGGTTGGTGCAGACTTCGGCAACATGCTGACGCAAGCCATCAACAATGTGAACTCATTGCAAAAGACCTCAGGGGATCTTCAAACTCGTTTTGATAGCGGTGACCAAAGTGTGTCGCTGTCTGATGTGATGATTGCTCGTAATAAATCTAGTGTGGCCTTTGAAGCGACAATCCAAATTAGAAATAAGTTGGTTGAGTCGTACAAAGAGCTGATGAATATGCCGGTATAAGTTGGGTAGTTAAGTAGTGGCAGATAATAGTCAAACAACAGATTTAACCGTGAGCGATGGTAACGACCACGCACTCATTGCGGGTGCTGAGCTGGACGGAGAAGGGCAAAACCCGGATCTAGGTGAACGTAGTTCATCTAAATTTGATATGGCCGTAGGTGACCTCGATTTACTTCGTCAGGTCGTCTTAGTGCTGTCTATCTCAATCTGTGTCGCGCTTATTGTGATGCTGTTTTTCTGGGTTAAAGAGCCAGAAATGCGTCCATTAGGGGCTTATGAAACCGAAGAGTTGATCCCAGTTCTGGATTACTTAGATCAGCAAAAGATCGAGTACTCGCTTGAGGGTAATACCATCTCGGTGCCAGCAAGTGAATATAACTCCCTGAAGCTTAATATGGTTCGCGCTGGTTTGAACCAAGAGCGAAACGCAGGTGATGACATCCTCATGCAAGACATGGGTTTTGGTGTATCACAACGTTTAGAGCAAGAACGCCTCAAATTAAGCCGCGAAAGACAGCTTGCGAAAGCCATTGAGCAGATGAAGCAGGTGCGTAAAGCGCAGGTTTTATTGGCGCTGCCGAAGCAAAGTGTTTTTGTTCGTCATAATCAAGAAGCCTCTGCCTCTGTATTCCTAACCCTCAAAACGGGTACTAACCTTAAGCAGCAAGAGGTTGACTCTGTTGTCGATATGGTGGCGAGTGCCGTTCCGGGAATGAAAACGTCGCGTATTACCGTGACTGATCAACATGGCCGACTGCTGAGCTCCGGCTCTCAAGACCCTATGTCAGCGGCGCGCCGCAAAGAGCACGAGCTAGAGCGTAATCAAGAGCAAGCACTGCGTGAGAAAATTGACTCTATCCTTATTCCTATTCTTGGATTTGGAAACTACACGGCTCAGGTTGATATTCAGCTCGACTTCAGCGCAGTAGAACAAACCAGAAAACGTTTTGATCCGAACACTCCGGCAACGCGAAGCGAATACACCTTAGAAGATTACAATAACGGCAACACTGTCGCGGGTATTCCGGGTGCGCTGAGTAACCAGCCTCCATCAGATGCGTCTATCCCTCAGGATGTCGCTCAGATGAAAGATGGCGCGATGACAGGCCAGGGCTCGGTTCATAAAGAAGCAACTCGAAACTTCGAATTAGACACCACCATCAGTCATGAGCGTAAGCAGACTGGCACGGTGAACCGTCAAACGGTATCGGTCGCGATTAAAGATCGTCAATCCATCAACCCAGATACCGGTGAAGTGGTGCACACGCCAATTCCAGCCAGTGAAATCAACGCGATCCGCCAAGTGCTGATTGGTACGGTCGGTTTTGATGAAAGCCGCGGTGACTTATTGAATGTATTAAGCATGCAGTTCGCACCACAAATCACAGATGTGGTTCCTGATGTGCCTATCTGGGAGCACCCTAACTTCAATGATTGGGTACGTTGGTTTGCGAGCGCATTGGTTATTATTGTTGTGGTATTAGTCCTTGTTCGCCCAGCAATGAAGAAACTGCTTAACCCAGCTGCAGACAACGATGAACAGATGTACGGCCCTGATGGCATGCCAATTGGTGCCGATGGGGAGACCAGCCTAATTGGTGGTGATATTGAAGGTGGCGAGCTGTTTGAATTTGGTTCAAGCATCGACTTACCAAACCTTCATAAAGATGAAGACGTGCTGAAAGCAGTACGTGCACTTGTAGCGAATGAACCAGAGCTAGCAGCTCAAGTAGTTAAGAATTGGATGGCAGATGGCTAACGAAATTGTTCCACAACAAGCTGAAGGCGGTGAAGTGCTTGATGTCGCGAGTGTGGATATCGCCTCTATTTCAGGTGATGAGCGCGCAGCGATCTTGTTGTTGAGTTTAAACGAAGAAGATGCGGCGGGTATTATTCGCCACCTAGAACCTAAGCAGGTTCAACGTGTGGGTAGTGCCATGGCGCGTGCAACGGATTTATCACAAGAGAAGGTAGGCGCAGTGCACCGTGCTTTCTTGGATGATATTCAGAAGTACACCAACATCGGTATGGGCAGTGAAGACTTCATGCGTAATGCGCTGGTGGCTGCTCTGGGTGAAGACAAGGCTAATAACCTTGTTGACCAAATCCTTTTAGGAACAGGTTCAAAAGGCTTGGATTCTCTTAAGTGGATGGACCCTCGTCAGGTGGCAAGTATCATCATCAACGAGCACCCGCAGATTCAAACCATCGTGTTGTCTTACCTAGAAGCCGATCAGTCTGCTGAGATTTTGTCCCAGTTCCCTGAGCGTGTACGTCTAGATTTGATGATGCGTATTGCTAACCTTGAAGAAGTTCAACCTTCGGCGCTTGCTGAGCTGAACGAAATCATGGAGAAACAGTTCGCGGGTCAAGCTGGTGCGCAAGCGGCCAAAATTGGCGGCCTGAAAGCAGCGGCAGAGATCATGAACTACATGGACAACAACGTAGAAGGTGTCTTGATGGATCAAATCCGCGATCAAGACGAAGACATGGCAACGCAGATTCAAGATCTTATGTTTGTCTTTGAAAACCTTATTGAAGTGGATGACCAAGGCGTTCAGAAACTGTTACGTGACGTACCACAAGACGTTCTACAGAAAGCACTTAAAGGTGCTGATGAAGGCCTGCGTGAGAAGATCTTCAAGAACATGTCTAAACGTGCTGCCGATATGATGAGAGACGATATTGAGGCGATGCCGCCAGTGAAAGTCTCTGACGTAGAAGCGGCTCAGAAAGAAATTTTGGGTATTGCGAGGAAGATGGCCGACAGTGGCGAGATTATGCTGTCTGGTGGCGCCGACGAGTTCCTTTAATACAGAAACCTCAAAAGCCCCACACCGTTGGGGCTTTTCTTTGTCCAACCTCGAACCACAGATTAATTACAGTTTAGCTGTTTGAATTTAAAACAGTTGGACTCACTCATAGATAGGTACTGATATGTCAGGTGATAGAAAACGCGGCTTCCTTCGCCCTGAAGAAGATAATACGGTTGCCCAACCTCAGAAATGGGGGCTGCCTGACTACACCTCTGATGTGAGTAAACAAGCTAAAGAAACGGCGTTTAACTACGACCCAGGTTGGATGCCGACAGTTGAAGAAGCTATTGAAGATGAAGAGCTTGTTCTGACCGAAGAGCAAATCGAGCTGATCAAGCAAGGCGCTTACCAAGAAGGTCTGCATCAAGGTCAGGAAGCTGGCTTCAAGCAAGGTTATGAAAAAGGCAAAGAAGAAGGTTTTGCCGCAGGCCACGCAGAAGGCAATGAAGCTGGTAAGCTCGAAGGTGTCACCGCAGGTCAAGAATATATTCAACAACAAGTGGCTATTTTCATGGGGCTCGCGAACCAGTTTGCTCAACCTTTGGAGCTGATGAATGCTCAGGTTGAAAAGCAGCTGGTGGACATGGTGCTGACCATGGTTAAAGAAGTGGTGCACGTTGAAGTTCAGACCAATCCACAAATCATCCTAGATACCGTGAAAGAGTCAGTAGAGTCGCTGCCGATCTCTGGTCACGCTATTACCTTGAAGCTTAACCCGGAAGACGTCACGATCATTCGCTCTGCGTATGGTGATACGGAACTGGACTGCCGCAATTGGACATTGGTTTCAGAGCCTGCGCTCAACCGTGGCGATGTACAAATTGAAGCGGGTGAATCGAGTGTGAATTATCGAATGGAAGAGCGTGTGAAGAACGTTATCCAGAGCTTCTGTGGTGCTAACCGCCATCAAGGTCATGCGTAATGCTTGAGTTAGCGAATCGTCTCAGCCAATACAAAGTCGAAGGGCTAAAATCACGTCCCGTTGCCTCTGGTAAGTTGGTACGGGTAGTCGGACTAACCCTTGAAGCAACTGGCTGTAAAGCCCCAATTGGTAGCTTGTGCTTAGTTGAAACCATGTCTGGTCAGATGGAAGCTGAAGTCGTTGGCTTCTCTGGTGATAACTTATTTCTGATGCCGAGTGAACAAATCACAGGGATCTTACCAGGTGCTCGTGTCACCCCTATGACTTCTGAAAGCGGCATTCCTGTTGGGATGGAACTGCTTGGCCGTGTTATCGACGGTGTGGGCAACCCATTGGATGGGCTTGGTCCTATCTATACTGAGCAACGCGCATCATTCAGTGCCGAACCGATTAACCCTTTAGCTCGTAAGCCGATCTCTGAGCCGCTTGATGTTGGCTTAAAGGCGATTAACGGCCTACTGACGGTAGGTAAAGGGCAACGTATCGGTCTGTTCGCAGGTTCTGGTGTTGGTAAATCCGTAACACTAGGCATGATGACTCGAGGTACCACAGCGCAAGTGGTTGTGGTGGGCCTGATTGGTGAGCGTGGACGTGAAGTAAAAGAATTTATTGAAGAGATTCTTGGTGAGGACGGCCGTAAGCGATCGGTTGTGGTTGCTGCGCCTGCCGATTCATCACCATTAATGCGATTAAAAGGCTGTCAAACGGCGTTAACGGTAGCTGAATACTTCCGCGACCAAGGTTTAGATGTTCTGCTCCTGATGGACTCACTGACCCGTTTTGCACAGGCTCAGCGTGAAATCGCACTATCTGTTGGCGAGCCGCCAGCAACCAAAGGTTATCCGCCATCGGTATTTGCTAAGTTGCCAGCACTGGTTGAGCGTGCGGGTAACGGCAATGATGAGCAAGGTTCAATCACCGCTTTCTTTACCGTACTAACCGAAGGTGATGATCTACAAGACCCAATCGCCGATGCCTCACGAGCGATTCTCGATGGCCACGTTGTATTGTCACGTGAAATGGCCGATGCGGGTCATTATCCTGCGATTGACGTTGAGAAGTCCGTCAGCCGTGTGATGCCTCAAATCACCACCGAAGAACATGTGTTGATGTCGAAAGCGGTAAGACAAGTGCTTTCTATCTGCCGTAAGAACCAAGACTTGGTGTCGATTGGTGCTTACAAGCCGGGTACCGACCCTGCGATTGATAGCGCCTTCACCTTGAAGCCGAAGTTGGATGAGTACTTACAGCAGAAGATGAAAGAAACGGTTCCTTACGATATGTGCGTCAACATGTTGAAGCATGTGTTGGGTGGCTAACGGGTGATTAAGGTTAGTCATGGATAACGCATTAGAGTTTCTTCTCGACCAAGCAAAAGACCAAGAAAACCAAGCAGTATTAGCGCTCAACAAAGCTAATGCGGAGCTGCAAGGTTATTACGAACAGGTCGCACAGATTGAAAAGTATCGACTGGATTATTGCCAGCAACTTGTCGATAGAGGCAAGGCTGGATTAACGGCCAGCCAATATGGGCATTTGAATCGCTTTTTAACTCAATTGGATGAAACGCTTTCTAAACAGCGAGAAGCGGAGCATCACTTTAAAAATCAGGTCGATAACTGTCAGAACTACTGGATGGAACTGCGTAAGAAACGTAAATCCTATGAGTGGTTGATGGAGAAGAAGCAGAAAGAAAAAGCCAAATTGCAGGATCAAAGAGAACAAAAGCAGATGGATGAGTTTTCGACTTTGCTCTATAGCCGAAAGAAGATGTGATCCTGAGCCACGAATCCTATTGGCGCTGTTCATATGGTGATTAGCCGAGATTTCTAGGCATGTTTCTTGCTCTGTTTTATATAAAATTGCGCCTTGTGCCTGCCAAAGGTATGAAAAGCATCCGACTTTCTTTTTGTTACCTGTTTATGGTGACAAAGCTAGTAGATAGAGCTTGTATATATGAACGTTAGTCCTTCTTCAAATTCAGCGACCAACACAACGTCTTCGTTGTTGGACACCGGTTCTGCCGCTTCAAAGGTGGAGGAAAACGGAGACTCAAAAGGTTTCTTTGAATCTTTTAAAGAAGCGCTCGGCTTTGAAGAAAGTGGTAGCAAAGCAACGGTAAAAGACGCAGACAGCACTACAAAATCTGATGCTAAACAAGCCTCTACGGAAAGTGAAGCTTCAGATGAAGCAAAGAAAACGAACTCAACAGCTGAGACTACGGATGAGTCAAGCCAAGCTCAAAGTAAGCAAGTAGCTTCAGAAGTTGAAGGTGAGCAAGCCACAGACAAAACTCCTGTAGAGGTTGTCTCTAGTTCAGAATCACAACTCAAAGCGAATTCAACCGATGATGCTGCTATCGCAAACAAGGCGGGTGAGAAAGATGAGTTGGCTAACAACAACGGCTCTAAGGAACAGACAGCTCAACCTCAAGGCCAAGCTTCATCAGCGGTAAACGAATCGACCCAAGCATCGCAAGCGGCGGCTGTGATGAATGAAGGAAACAAGTTATTAGGTCAGTTGGATGAGGCAAATAAAACGCTGAATCAGACACCAAACGGCAAAGCCTTGCCACAACAGTCTCAGTTAGAACAGGCTCAGGTCGACCAAGCTCAAGGTAATACTCCAGGAGCTTCTGTTGCAGGTTTCTCTGCTGCAGGTGAAGCGGGTAAGCAACTCCAGCAAACCCACTCAGCGAATCAAGGTAGTACGCTAGAAGTGGACTCTGAAATTGCTGTGCTTACTGGCGGGAAAGGCGTCTCGCAACTGACAGATGATGAAATTCGCCAGTTGATGGATAAAGGCGTTACTCCCGAGCAGATTGAAGCAAGTATGAGCCGAGAGATCAGCCAGAAAAATGCGGCACAAGCAGAAGTTGCAGGGCAAAGCCAAGCACTGTCTCCAGCGGATATTGAGCTGGCAAAACAGGTAGATGCGCACACCAAAGCGCTCAATCAACTAAGTGCTCAGATTGAGTCAAAACAGTCCGTTGTTGATGGTTTACTGCAGAAGCAGCAAAGTGGCACTAAGTTGACAACTGATGAGCAAGCGATGTTGGCTAAAACGACCGCTGAGTTAGACGTTTTGGATAAACAACTCGCAAACGTTCAGCAACAAGCAACGGCTTTACTGAGTCAAGCTCCGGGCGCAAACAGCGCCTTAGTTGAGCCTGTTACGATTGATTGGGATAATACAGATTCAAATGAAGCCAAAGCCTTAGCAGCTGCAGCTTCAACAGCAGCGGTTGCGACGGCTGCGCAGCAAACTACGGCGCAAGCGGCAGCGCAATCGACGAGTAACGCGGCTGCCACTCATGCAGCGACGGATAAAGCGGCAATGCTGCACGCTAATAATACGCATATAGCCCAACAGGTAGCGGCTCAACAAGCTAATGTCGCAGCACAACAGCCACAAGCTGCGTTGGATCCTGCGTTAACCGCGCAAGGTGTGGCGCTGAATGCAGCACCTGCCGCGACGAAAGCGGGTTCAACAGATATGTTACTTAAGGCTGGTGCTGGTGCGGCTACTCTTTCTGGCCTCGGTAAAGCGGGTGCTAAGGAAGACTCGAAAGACACCACGTTTGCTCAGCAGATCGCTTCTGCGGCTGGTGTACAAGGTGCAGCGAACGCAGGCTCGGCACCAACACGCGCCGAGATTCAAGCCGCTCAACAGGCACCGTTGCAGCTGACTAAAGAGCTAGCAAACGAACAGGTCGCTGAAAAGGTACAAATGATGATGTCTAAAAACCTTAAGAACTTAGACATTCGACTTGACCCACCAGAGTTAGGTCAAATGAAGATCCGTATGACAATGAATAATGACGTGGCGAACGTGCACTTTACGGTGAATAGTCAACAGGCGAGGGATGTGATTGAACAAACCTTACCTCGATTGAGAGAGATGCTTGCTCAACAGGGTATGCAGCTTGCCGATTCATCCGTTCAACAGCAAAGCTCAGGTCAGGGACAAGACAGATACAACAGTGGTGAGCAACAATCAGGCTCTAACCGCACAAATGATACGCAAGGTGATGAAAACCTTGATAGTGGCAGCAATCTTGAATTGAATGTCGCATCAAAGCGTGATGGAATTAGTTATTATGCCTAATATCAGGCTGAGCACACTTAATTGATAGATAGAACCAGCTGATAGACAGAACCGTCAGTTAATCGAAAGAACAGGAAGTTAGAGTAAAATATGGCAGAAGTACAAGATGCACCTAAAGGAAAGAGTAAGCTCCTTATTATCATTATAGCGGTTGTTGTTTTACTGCTTGGTATTGGTGGTGCGCTGTTCTTTTTCTTAGGCTCCGATGATAGTGCCTCAGAATCTCAGTCTCAGCCAGCCACTGCTGTGGTTGCAGCAGAGCCTGTTATGTATGTGAACATCCCTCAGCCCTTCTTGTTCAATGTAACAGGTGATAAAAAAGATCGCCTAGTTCAGATAAAAGCACAACTGATGGTGCGTGGTAGCAAAAATGAAGACCTGGCACGTTACCACTCTCCACTAGTAGAGAGCACATTGCTCGCAACGTTCGCTTCGGCAACGGTTGACCAACTTCGCTCACCAACAGGGCGAGTGGAACTGCGTGATAAAGCGACAGAAGATATTAAAGCAAGTCTGGCTCAAGCTGTTGGCCAGCCTGTGATTGAAAAAGTGTTATTCACTGACTTCGTAATTCAATAGGTAATTTGTGACCGATTTATTAAGCCAAGACGAAATTGATGCGCTGTTACACGGCGTTGACGATGTTGAAGAAGTTGAAGATGTCTTAGAGACCGACAATGACAGTGCGGTCAATTTTGACTTCTCCTCTCAAGATCGAATCGTCCGTGGTCGAATGCCGACCCTTGAACTTATTAACGAGCGTTTCGCACGTCATATGCGAATTAGTTTGTTTAATATGTTGCGTAAAACGGCTGAAGTGTCGATCAACGGTGTACAGATGATGAAATTTGGTGAATACCAAAACACCCTGTACGTGCCAACCAGTTTAAACATGGTGCGTTTCCGTCCGCTTAAGGGTACGGCGCTGATCACCATGGAAGCACGTCTTGTTTTCATTCTTGTAGAAAACTTCTTTGGTGGCGATGGACGATTCCACGCCAAGATTGAAGGCCGTGAATTTACGCCAACGGAAAGACGTATTATCCAGCTACTGCTGAAGATTGTATTTGAAGATTACAAAGAAGCTTGGTCACCAGTAATGGGGGTTGAGTTTGAATATTTGGATTCTGAAGTGAACCCGAGTATGGCGAACATTGTGAGCCCAACCGAAGTGATCGTAGTGAGCTCATTCCATATTGAAGTGGATGGCGGCGGTGGTGACTTCCACGTGGTCATGCCTTACTCCATGGTTGAGCCGATCCGTGAGCTGCTTGATGCGGGTGTTCAATCTGACAAAATGGAAACCGATGTTCGTTGGAGCACAGCACTGCGTGATGAAATCATGGACGTGCCGGTTAACTTCCGCGTTAACCTTCTAGAGCAAGATATCTCACTACGTGACTTAATGGAGCTGCGCCCTGGTGATGTCATTCCAATGAACATGCCTGAGCACGCGACCATGTTCGTAGAAGAGCTACCGACCTACCGTGTAAAGATGGGTCGCTCGGGTGAAAAACTCGCGGTACAGATTTCTGAAAAAATTCAAAGACCTCATGTGGTCAAAACTGATCTCGCCTTTCTGGGTAAAGACTTAATGTCCGAACTAGAAAATAGCGATGATAACGAATAGCAAAATAGATAAAAGTATAGGAATTGGTAATGGAACCTAGTGAAGATCAAAAGCTAGCAGACGAATGGGCTGCAGCACTTGGTGAAGACCCTTCTGCACCGTCAATTGATGTTGATGACGTGTTGGCGGCACCACTTGATGAGCTAACTGATTCATCGTCTCCGATTTCTGAAGACGAGCGCCGTAAGCTGGATACCATTATGGATATCCCAGTCACGATTTCTATGGAAGTGGGTCGCTCTCAGATCAGCATTCGCAACCTTCTGCAATTGAACCAAGGTTCGGTTGTTGAGCTAGACCGTATTGCTGGTGAGTCACTGGATGTGATGGTTAATGGTACTCTGATTGCTCATGGCGAAGTTGTTGTGGTGAACGATAAGTTTGGTATTCGTTTGACCGATGTAATTAGCCAAACAGAACGTATTAAGAAGCTACGTTAATGCGCTTATCGTCTCTAAGGTTGACGAACTTTCCTCAAGGGTTGAAGAGCTTATCTCGAGCAATAGTCGGAATGGGGCTACTCTCAATTCCTTCTGTTGCCTTTGCTGCGACGCCGCCTTCTCTTGATTTAGCGACCACTTTTGGGTCGCTAATTTTCGTTATAGCCTTCATTTTATTTATTGCTTGGTTGCTTAAGCGCATGCAAGTGCCAGCGATGTCCAATCAACAAGGTTTGGCGATTGTTAGGCAAATCCCTGTTGGCACAAAAGAGCGTATCGCTATTGTGCAAGCGGGCGATGAACAGTTCTTGGTGGGCATTACCACCCAATCTATTCAGCTGATCTCTAAGCTTGATAAACCTCTTACTCAGGAGATGCTGGAAAAAAGTACATTCTCAAGTCAGCTTTCCCAGCTCATGAAAAAAGATGCAAACAAATAACGGACTTTTGAACTCATCTTACTTTTGCCAAGCCGGAGCTTTCCGAGCGGTGAAGGTGCTGCTGGTTCAGCTAACTCTTCTCTGTACCCTTTTGTTTAGTGTGTCGGTATTTGCACAGGCTGAAGACGGCACTGTTATTCCTGCCAACACTGCGGGTTCAGAGTCGGTCACCATCAGCACGATGGAACAAGACCAAGCCAAATCGACCACCATGACCACCGGCAGTTTGACTGGGAATGGGGGCGGCATTCCCGCTTTCACCATGACGACCAATGCTAACGGTGGTGAAGACTACTCGATAAACCTGCAAATTCTTGCGTTGATGACCATGCTTGGCTTCTTGCCGGCAATGGTTATTTTGATGACTTCGTTCACCCGTATTGTGGTGGTGATGTCTATCCTGCGTCAGGCAATGGGTCTGCAGCAAACACCATCGAACCAAGTTATCATCGGTATCGCGATATTCTTGACCTTCTTCATCATGTCACCGGTGATCAATCAGGTGAATGAGCAAGCGGTTCAACCTTATCTGAATGAACAGATCACGGCACGACAAGCATTTGATGTTGCTCAAGGGCCGATCAAATCATTCATGCTAAAACAGACTCGAATCAAAGATTTAGAGACTTTTGTTGAGATCTCCGGTTCGGAAGTGACCAACCCTGAAGACGTTTCAATGGCGGTGCTGATTCCTGCATTTATCACCTCCGAGCTCAAAACCGCCTTCCAGATTGGTTTTATGCTGTTCTTGCCGTTTTTGATCATCGACTTAGTGGTGGCGTCGGTATTGATGGCGATGGGTATGATGATGTTGTCACCAATGATTGTATCTTTGCCGTTCAAGTTAATGCTGTTTGTTCTTGTTGATGGTTGGAACTTGATACTCTCCACACTCGCCGGCAGTTTTGCCTTGTAGCTGGGGGAAATCATGAATCCTGAAATATTCGTAGAGTTGTTCCGAGATGCGCTTTGGATGGTGCTAATCATGGTTTGTGCCATCATTATTCCCAGCTTGCTGATCGGTTTGGTGGTGGCTATCTTCCAAGCAGCGACCTCGATCAACGAACAAACATTGAGTTTCCTGCCGCGTTTGATTGTGACCTTATTGGCCTTGATGCTGTTTGCGCACTGGATGACTCAGATGATGATGGAGTTCTTCTTTGAGCTCATCGAACGTTTACCTCAAGTTCTGTATTAAACCGATATGGAATACCCAACGAGCCTTGTACTAGAGTGGTTAGCCAATTATTTTTGGCCTTACACTCGCATCTCAGCAATGCTGATGGTGATGACGGTCACCGGTGCACGTTTTGTGTCGCCGCGTATTCGTTTGTATTTAGGTTTAGCAATCACCTTCGCAGTGATGCCTGCGATTCCCGCGGTTCCAAAAGAGATTGAACTGCTCTCTTTCCAAGGCTTCCTAACTGTCTTTGAGCAAATTGTGATTGGTGTGGCGATGGGTTTTGTCACTCAGTTCATGATTCAAACTTTTGTAATGCTCGGTCAAATCCTTGGTATGCAATCGAGCTTGGGTTTCGCCTCTATGGTCGACCCGGCAAACGGCCAGAACACGCCTGTATTGGGGCAGCTCTTCATGCTACTTGCGACCATGTTCTTCTTGGCGACCGATGGTCATTTGAAGATGTTGCAGCTGGTGGTATTCAGTTTTAAAACTCTGCCGATTGGCAGTGGATCTCTGACTTCGGTCGATTTTCGCGAGCTAGCATTATGGCTCGGCATTATGTTCAAAGCGGCATTGGCGATGTCGCTGTCGGGAATTATCGCGCTGCTGACGATAAACCTATCATTCGGTGTAATGACACGTGCTGCGCCTCAGCTAAATATCTTTTCTTTGGGTTTTGCATTTGCGCTACTCGTGGGTCTGTTACTTTGTTGGTACATCCTTGGCGGCTTGTATAGTCATTATGAGCTATTTTGGATGCAAGGCGAGCAACAGATATGTCGTCTAATCCGGTTAGATTGCTAGGAGACTGAAATGGCAGAGTCAGACGGTCAAGAACGCACAGAAGACGCCACGCCCAGACGCTTGCAACAGGCCAAAGAGAAAGGGCAGGTTGCAAGGTCAAAAGAGCTGGCGTCAGCATCGGTATTAATTGTCGGTGCCGTTGCACTAATGTGGTTTGGTGAATCGATGGCGAAGGCGCTGTTCGAGGCCATGCAACGCCTGTTCTCTTTGAGCCGCGACGAAATCTTTGATACCAACAAGCTGCTGGAAATCGCTGGCGGCTCGTTGGTGAACTTGCTGTTTCCACTGTTCTTAATCCTGGTCACCTTGTTTGTTGCTGCTGTTATTGGCGCGGCAGGGGTTGGTGGTATTAACTTTTCGATGCAAGCTGCGATGCCAAAGGCGTCAAAGCTCAATCCACTCAGTGGAATCAAGCGAATGTTTGGCCTACAAAGCTGGGTCGAACTGATTAAATCGATTTTGAAAGTTGCGCTGGTATCGGGGATGGCGGTTTATCTGATTCAAGCCTCTCAACATGACTTAATGCAGCTGAGCATGGATGTCTATCCGCAGAATATCTTTCACGCCTTGGATATCTTGCTTAACTTTATTCTCTTGATCAGTTGTTCTCTACTGATTGTGGTGGCCATTGATATACCATTCCAGATCTGGCAACACGCCGATCAATTAAAGATGACTAAGCAAGAAGTGAAAGACGAATTCAAAGACACCGAAGGTAAGCCTGAAGTGAAAGGTCGAATTCGTATGTTGCAAAGAGAAGCGGCTCAGCGTCGTATGATGGCAGATGTGCCTCAAGCGGATGTGATTGTCACCAACCCAGAGCACTTCTCGGTGGCTTTGCGCTATAAGCAAAATCAAGATAAAGCACCCATTGTGGTCGCCAAGGGTGTAGATCACATGGCGATGAAGATCCGTGAAATTGCCCGTGAAAATGATATCTATATTGTTCCAGCACCACCGTTGGCGAGGGCGCTTTATCACACTACAGAGCTTGAACAACAAATTCCTGACGGTCTGTTTACCGCCGTAGCTCAAGTGCTTGCATATGTGTTCCAGCTAAAACAGTATCGAAAACGCGGTGGCGAGAGGCCAAAACTGCAAGATTCTAATATGCCGATCCCACCTGATTTACGTCATTAGATCAATTACTTGAGCTCAGCCCTATGAAGCTTGATAATAGGGAGATTAATTAGCTTCTGTTAACCAACAAAGCGCTGATAATTTGACGTTAGATATTGGTACAGTGTTTGCTATATCAATCCCGAACATCATAAGCCGATCATGGTAAACCTGATCACTATAAACCTTGTTGCTAAAACGTTGGCAACATAGCTTAGCCCTGAGCCCGATTTACTTGGCGAGAGGCGACAACATAGCGAAACTATCTAGATTTATGAAATTCTCCCTGCCTTTTGCGGACAAGCTACCAAAAATCCCTAACCGTGCCATGCCTGCAATTGGTGCGCCCGTTATGGTACTTGCCACGCTGGCGATGGTGGTGTTGCCAATTCCTGCATTTTTGCTGGATATGTTCTTCACCTTCAATATCGCACTCGCTATGGTTGTGTTACTGGTGTCGGTTTACACACGAAGACCTTTAGACTTCGCCGCTTTCCCAACTGTCCTTCTGATTGCAACTCTGCTTCGATTAGCCTTGAACGTTGCTTCTACTCGTGTGGTTCTACTGCATGGTCACGAAGGTGGTGATGCGGCGGGTAACGTGATTGAGGCCTTCGGTAACGTGGTTATCGGTGGTAACTACGCGGTTGGTTTAGTGGTGTTTTTGATCCTGATGATCATCAACTTCATGGTTGTTACCAAAGGTGCAGGGCGTATCTCGGAAGTAAGTGCGCGTTTTACCTTGGATGCGTTACCGGGCAAACAAATGGCAATCGATGCCGATTTGAATGCGGGTTTGATCGATCAAGATCAGGCGCGTCTGCGACGTTTTGAAGTAACCAAAGAGGCCGATTTCTACGGTTCGATGGATGGTGCTTCGAAGTTCGTTAAAGGTGATGCGATAGCGGGTATTTTGATCCTGTTCATCAACATCATTGGTGGCTTGAGTATCGGTATGGCTCAATTTGGTTTGGGTTTCGGTGAGGCTATCGAAATCTACACCCTACTGACTATCGGTGATGGTCTGGTTGCACAAATTCCATCTTTATTACTGTCGATCGCTGCAGCGATGATGGTAACGCGTCAAAATACCGATGAAGACATGGGCCAGCAGCTCATCTTCCAGATGTTCGACAATCCAAAAGCCTTGATGATCACTGCGGCGATTCTCGGTGTGATGGGTATTGTTCCGGGCATGCCACACTTCTCGTTCTTGAGCCTGGCTGCAATTGCTGGTGGTGCGGCTTATTACATCGATAAGAAACAGAAGAAGAAGGCATTGGAGCCGAACCTCCCTGCGGCTGTTGAAGCCAGTGGCGAGACGGGTTCACAAAAAGAGCTCTCTTGGGATGACGTTCAACCTGTTGATATTATTGGCCTAGAAGTAGGCTACCGCTTGATTCCTCTGGTAGATAGGGACCAAGGCGGCGAACTACTAGAGCGCGTAAAAGGCGTGCGTAAGAAGTTGTCTCAAGATTTCGGCTTCTTGATCCCTGCAGTACACATTCGCGACAACCTAGAGCTGACACCAAACAGCTACCGAATCACCTTAATGGGTGTTGCGGTAGGTGAGGCTGAGATAAAGCCTGATATGGAACTCGCGATTAACCCGGGCCAAGTGTACGGGATGATCGACGGTGAGCCGACTATCGATCCGGCATTTGGTCTCGAAGCGGTATGGATTCGTGAAGAGCAACGTGAACACGCTCAGGCTCTTGGTTACACCGTAGTTGACTCGTCGACCGTACTAGCAACCCACCTCAGCCAACTGCTTACTAACAATGCGTCGCAGCTTATTGGTCATGAAGAGGTTCAGAATCTACTTGAGATGCTTAGCCGCTCAACACCTAAGTTGGTTGAAGGGTTTGTACCGGATCAACTGCAGCTTGGTGTGGTAGTGAAAGTGCTACAAAATCTGCTTAATGAAGCCATTCCAATCCGTGATATCCGAACCATAGTCCAAACTTTGTCGGAGTACTCGAGCAAGAGTCAAGAACCTGACATATTAACGGCGGCAGTTCGCATCTCATTGAAACGACTAATTGTTCAGGAAATCAATGGGATAG
This sequence comes from Vibrio sp. 070316B, assembly GCF_013114115.1. Taxonomy (NCBI): domain Bacteria; kingdom Pseudomonadati; phylum Pseudomonadota; class Gammaproteobacteria; order Vibrionales; family Vibrionaceae; genus Vibrio; species Vibrio sp. 070316B. Next base: position 25,421 of record NZ_VTYC01000001.1, read on the forward strand.
AGCCGGAATTGCCTGTAATAACCCTAATTCCTGAGCTGGAACAAATCTTGCATCAAACCATGCAGGCATCCGGCGGAGAATCTGCTGGTATTGAACCTGGTTTAGCGGAACGTTTACAGACCTCTCTTAGCCAAGCGACTCAAGAGCAAGAGCTGAAAGGGGAGCCAGCAGTGTTACTGACTTCAGGCGTGTTGCGTTCGACTCTAGCTAAATTCGTGAAGAACACGATCCCAAGCTTAAGAGTACTGTCATACCAAGAAATACCGGATGAAAAGCAGATACGTATAGTACAAGCTGTTGGTAATTAAGCCGCCTAATTAGAACGGACGATCGAATTGAAAATTAAACGATTTTTTGCAAAAGACATGCGGACTGCTCTGCTCCAAGTTAAAGAAGAACTTGGTTCGGACGCAGTGATCATGTCTAACAAAAAGGTCGCAGGTGGCGTGGAAATTGTTGCCGCTATTGATGGCGAATCTAGCCCGTCAGCAGCGAGCCCAAGACTCAACAAACCTCAGCAGCCTGCGCATAGCCAATACACGCAAATGGCCGCTCCCTCAGCTCCGGCAGGGCGTCGCGAATTAGATGATGACAAGGTAAGCCTTCAGTCAAACTCTGAAGGTGGACGCTCGATGACTAAGCGCTTTGCAAACATGCTCAAGCAATACAGTCATGGCGCAGACGATGAGCCGCAGCACCGCGCTGAAAACGAAGACTCCCTGTCAGCGTTACTCAATCGTCAATCTAGCAACAGTCACCTGTCGCAAAATAACCAGCCATCGAGTGGTAGCCTAGATTCAGCATTTGCTCGCGAAACTGGCCTCTCTAAATTGATTGCTGAAGATCGCCGAGTTGAACGCCCTGCACCTCGTTTGGATCCGACTCGTTACGATCGCGGTCGCGACAGTGGTCAATCCAAAGGTTCTGATACCGAAATGGAAACGATGCGTGAAGAGATGACCTCAATTCGTCGTCTGTTAGAGCATCAAGTTTCTGGGTTGATGTGGCAAGAAGTTGAGCGCCGTGAACCGCTGAGAGCCATGCTTATTAAACGTCTTGAACGCATGGGTGTGTCGGCAGAACTTGCAGATCAGATGGCTTGTTACATTCCTGAAGATACCAAACCAGCTCGTGCATGGAAGGCGTTGTTAGCCTTGGTTGCTGACCAGATCTCCGTGACACAGAAAGATATTTTAAAACGCGGCGGAATTGTGGCTCTACTTGGCCCAACCGGCGTGGGTAAAACGACGACGGTTGCAAAGCTTGCGGCTCGTGCTGCCATGGAATATGGCGCAGATAACGTAGCACTAGTGACAACGGACACATATCGTATAGGTGCACATGAGCAGTTATCGATTTATGGTCGCATTATGGGTTGTCCTGTAAGAGTTGCTAAAGATTCTAGCGAACTGGCCGATGTAATATATCAGTTACGTAATCGTCGCCTGATTCTGGTTGATACTGCGGGTATGGGACAACGAGATGTTCGCCTATCTGAGCAGTTAGACACATTGATGCAAGAGAGTGGTTCCGTTATCAATAGCTACCTTGTTTTGCCGGCTACAGCGCAACGCAAAGTACTACAAGAAACAATTGAACACTTTAGAAGAATCCCGTTGTCGGGATGCATCATGACTAAATTGGATGAATCTCTCAGTCTTGGTGAATTCATCAGTGTCGTAATACAAAATGCATTACCAGTTGCTTACATAGCAAATGGTCAACGAGTTCCTGAAGATATCGTTATAGCTCAACCAAAGTACATGATTGCTAAGGCAAATGAGTTATTAGAGAAATCTACAGAGAATGAACCTCATTACTGGAACAGCGATTCTGAAGGGCTCTAGGCGGCGGATAAATATGAATGAAAATATGATACACGATCAAGCTAGCGGCCTCCGTCGCTTAACCAAGCCTTCAATCACCAAAGTTATTGCGGTAACCGGTGGTAAAGGCGGCGTTGGTAAATCTAATGTGACGTTAGGTATGGCTATTTGTATGGCGCGCCAAGGTAAAAAAGTCATGGTGCTTGATGCCGACTTAGGTCTTGCGAACGTTGATATCATGCTAGGAATTCGCTCTAAGCGAAACCTTGGGCATGTGTTAGCGGGTGAATGTGAACTCAAAGATGCGATTGTTGAAGGTCCGCACGGAATTAAAATCATTCCTGCGACATCGGGCACGCAGAGCATGACAGAGCTATCACACGCACAACACGCTGGTTTGATTCGCGCATTTGGTACCCTTGAAGACGAGATGGACATCTTGCTAGTGGATACCGCGGCTGGAATCTCGGACATGGTGATCAGTTTCTCAAGAGCGGCGCAAGATGTGGTGGTCGTGGTTTGTGATGAACCTACTTCAATCACTGATGCATATGCGTTAATTAAGCTTCTGAGTAGAGAACACCAAGTTCAGCGATTTAAAGTTGTTGCAAATATGGTCAGAAGCTACCGTGAAGGCCGAGAATTATTTGCAAAATTGACTTTGGTCACAGAGCGCTTCTTGAATGTGAGCCTCGAACTCGTAGCATGTATTCCTTTAGATGATAAAGTACGTCAATCAGTCAAGAGACAGAAAATCGTAGTCGACGCGTTTCCTCGCTCTCCAGCTGCGTTGGCAATCAGCTCATTGGCAAATAAAGCATTGACCTGGCCAATACCAAAAACACCAAGTGGACACTTGGAGTTCTTTGTTGAAAGGCTGCTGAACCGTACTGAATTTGTAGAGGAACCATTTGGTGAATAAAGCGCTTACCTACGACCAACACGCTAATCACAATAGCCAACAGGCTTTTTTTGAGAAGTACTCTGTGTTGGTTAAACGTATCGCTCATCACTTGTTGGGGCGATTACCGCCTAATGTATTGGTTGATGACTTGATTCAAGCGGGCATGATCGGCTTGATTGAAGCGCAGCAAAACTATGATGGTACCAAAGGCGCAAGCTTTGAGACGTATGCCGGTATTCGAATCCGTGGTGCAATGTTGGATGACATTCGCCGTGGGGATTGGGTGCCGAGATCGGTTCATAAAAACAATCGAGAAATCAGCAGTGCAATTGCGGAACTAGAGAGTACTCTCAACCGCGACCCAAGCGATGCCGAAGTGGCAAAGCACATGGGACTCAGTTTAGAGCAGTATCATAGCGCTTTAACTGATATTAATTGCTCAAGATTGGTCGGGATCGAAGATTTAGGCGTCTCAGATGATGTAATATCTCCGAATGAAGACTCTCAAGATAACGCGCCTTTTCAAGGGGTTGCTGATGAGTCATTCCGCCAAGCTCTGATCGATTCGATAAAACAGCTTCCGGAAAGGGAAGGCTTAGTGCTTTCTCTTTATTACGACGAAGAACTCAATTTAAAAGAGATTGGGGAAGTATTAGGTGTCAGCGAATCTCGTGTCAGCCAAATATTGAGCCAATCTATGCAGCGTTTACGCACTAAGTTAAGTGCTTGGACACAGAACGACTAACAACACTGATTTTTATTCAGTGGAGGCTAATTTGAACAAAAACATGAAAATTCTCATTGTTGATGATTTTTCAACGATGCGCCGAATTGTTAAAAACCTACTTCGCGACCTAGGTTTCAACAACACACAAGAAGCAGACGATGGCTTGACCGCGTTACCTATGCTGAAAAAAGGCGAATTTGATTTCGTGGTAACTGACTGGAACATGCCGGGCATGCAAGGTATCGACCTGCTAAAACACATTCGTGCAGATGCTGAACTGAAGCACCTTCCAGTGCTAATGATCACAGCAGAAGCGAAGCGTGAGCAGATCATCGAAGCAGCGCAAGCGGGTGTAAATGGTTACATTGTGAAGCCTTTCACTGCCGCAACTCTTAAAGAAAAACTAGATAAGATTTTTGAGCGCTTATAAGCATTAAAAATAACCTGTTTTTAGGCGCTTCTAGAGAGACATTAACTTTTTAGTTTCCCGTTTTTCTCAAACGTTGAAGCGTCACAAATATGCGGAGTAAGGCCGAACTCAGGATGATTTCATTAGAACAAGCAAAAAAATTAGTAGAGCTGCTTGAAAACGATGAGCAGCAAGATGCTGATTCTCTTGTTAGAAGCATTTATGAAGACAACTTTAGTCTTCAAGACAATCCAATGCTTCAAGAAATAGGTAGTCTGACTCGCGACCTCCATGACTCTTTGACACAATTCAACTTTGACGAGCGCATTAGCGTTATCGCAAATGATGAAATCCCTGATGCAAGGGATCGCCTTCAGTATGTCATTGATAAAACGGAAGTTGCGGCAAATAAAACGATGGACGCTGTCGATCGCTGTATGCCAATCGCAGACAACCTACACGAGTGTTTACTTCAAGTAAGGCCTCAATGGAATGAACTGATGCATGGCCGCATTGAGCTGGCACAATTTAAAGCTTTATGTCACCGCATTGATGGATTGCTTGTCCAAGTAGAGGGCGATAGTACCGAACTACGTGGGCAACTGACTGAAATCTTGATGGCTCAGGATTTCCAAGATTTAACTGGGCAAATTATTAGCAAAGTTATTACCTTGGTTAATGAGGTTGAAGGGCGCTTAGTCGAGATTCTCACCGTATTTGGTGCGAATCAGGTTGAGCCAACTCCAACATCAGAGAAGAAAGCATCGATTGCTCCAGAAGGACCAATCATGAATCCAGAAGAGCGCGAAGACGCTGTTGCTTCTCAGGATGAAGTCGACGATTTGTTATCCAGTCTTGGATTTTAAAGGTAACGTATGAGCTACGATTTAGACGAAGATATTCTTCAGGACTTTTTAGTCGAAGCAGGAGAGATCCTTGAGCTTCTATCAGAGCAGCTGGTAGAACTTGAGAATAACCCTGACGACAAAGACCTATTAAATGCTATTTTCCGTGGTTTCCATACAGTAAAAGGTGGTGCTGGTTTCCTAGCATTAACTGAGCTGGTGGATACTTGTCATGGTGCCGAGAATGTGTTCGACATTCTACGCAACGGCCAACGCAGCGTAACATCAGGCTTGATGGATACCATGCTGCAGGCTCTAGACACTGTTAATACACAGTTCCAAGCCGTGCAAGATCAGGAACCTTTAGTGCCAGCAGATCAAGCATTATTGGATGAGCTTCACCGCCTCTGTAAACCAGAGTCAGCAGATGAAGTTGCACCAGTAGAAGCGCCTGCACCTGTTATCCCTGAGCCTATCGCTGTTGAACCTGAACCGGTTGTCGAAAGCCCGAGCATCAGCGCCTCTTCAGTAGACGATATCTCTGAAGATGAATTTGAACGTCTGCTCGATGAACTTCATGGTAAAGGTGGCTCACCAACGTCATCTGCGGCACCAACACCGCCGCCAGCACCAGCTGCACCACAACCTGTGGTTGATAGTGGTGATATCACTGACGACGAATTCGAAAAGTTATTGGACGAACTGCATGGTGCGGGTAATAGCCCGACAAGTGCTGGTTCAACGCCGCCTCCACCTGCTGCAGCACCAGTATCGGCGATGTCTGAGGGCGACGATCTGATGACTGATGAAGAGTTTGAGAAGCTACTTGATCAGTTACACGGCTCTGGCAATGGTCCATCAGTTGAAGAACTCGATGCCGCGACTAAGCCTGCTGAAAGTAAGCCAGTTGCACCTCAAGCTGCGCCTAAGCCGCAACCCGCAGCGCCAGTTGCTGTAAAAGCTGAACCTGCACCAAGTGCACCGGCAAAAGCGGAAGTGAAAGCGCCGGCTAAGAAGCAGCAAGCGGAAGCAACCGTTCGTGTTGATACCTCAACGCTGGATACCATTATGAACATGGTTGGCGAATTGGTATTGGTTCGTAACCGACTCGTTAGCCTTGGCTTGAACAGTAACGACGAAGAAATGTCGAAAGCTGTCTCTAACTTAGATGTTGTTACTGCAGACCTACAAGGTGCGGTAATGAAGACTCGTATGCAGCCGATCAAGAAAGTATTTGGTCGCTTCCCTCGAGTTGTCCGCGACCTTGCACGTAGCCTGAAAAAAGACATCGTTCTTGAGATGCGTGGTGAAGAAACGGATCTAGACAAAAACTTAGTAGAAGCACTTGCTGATCCACTGATTCACTTGGTTAGAAACTCAGTTGACCACGGTATTGAAATGCCTGAAGACCGAGTGATGGCGGGTAAATCAAGAACCGGTAAAGTGATTCTGTCTGCCTCTCAAGAGGGTGATCACATTGAGCTGGCTATCGTTGATGACGGTGGCGGTATGGACCCCGATAAGCTTCGTGCTATTGCGGTTAAACGTGGTCTGATGGATGAAGATGCTGCTTCTCGTTTATCAAACAAAGAGTGTTTCAACCTAATTTTCGCGCCAGGCTTCTCAAGTAAAGAGCAGATCTCTGATATCTCTGGTCGTGGTGTAGGTATGGACGTTGTGAAAACGGCGATCAACACACTGAATGGCTCAATTGATATCGATTCTGAGATGGGACAAGGCACCAAGATTACGATCAAGGTTCCACTGACACTAGCGATTCTACCTACCTTGATGGTTGGTGTTTCTGGTCACCCATTTGCGCTGCCTTTGGCTTCGGTTAACGAGATCTTCCACTTAGATCTAAGCCGTACCAACGTGGTTGATGGTCAGTTGACGATCATCGTTCGCGATAAATCGATTCCACTGTTCTACTTGCAAAACTGGCTTGCACCGAAAGCCGGTGATGTTGAGCTACGTAAAGGGCATGGTCATGTGGTTATCGTACAACTTGGCAGCCAACGTGTTGGTTTTGTTGTTGATACGCTTATCGGTCAAGAAGAAGTGGTGATTAAGCCGCTTGATAAATTGTTGCAAGGTACGCCTGGCATGGCAGGCGCAACAATTACGAGTGATGGTCACATTGCATTGATTTTAGATGTGCCGGACTTGTTGAAGCAGTACGCAGCTGCGTCAAGAATTTAATTTAAGGATAAATATGGCGATTAAAGTATTAGTCGTTGATGATTCGAGCTTTTTTCGTCGTCGAGTAAGCGAGATCATCAATTCAGAGGCTCGCCTAGAAGTCATCGATGTTGCGGTAAATGGTAAGGAAGCGGTAGAGAAAGCGAAACAGCTAAGACCTGACGTGATTACCATGGACATCGAAATGCCTGTCATGGACGGTATCACAGCCGTTCGTGAAATTATGGCGGCGTCTCCAACGCCTATTTTGATGTTTTCATCGCTAACGCATGACGGTGCTAAAGCGACATTAGATGCTCTAGATGCGGGTGCTTTAGACTTCCTACCTAAGAAGTTCGAAGACATTGCACGTAACCGCGATGATGCCGTTGCGTTACTTCAACAGCGTGTGATTCAGATTGCGGCTAAACGTGCTTTCATGCGCCGTGCACCAATTGCACCGAGGGCGACAGCAACGACTTCAACATCCACGTCATTGCGTCAACCGGTTTCTAATGCTACTCCAGCCGCTAGACCTGCGGTCGCATCCGCTGCGAAATTCAGAGCTTCGGGTAAGAAGTATCAGCTAACGGCAATTGGTACGTCGACTGGTGGTCCGGTTGCGCTGCAGAAGATTTTAACGCGTATCCCTGCGAACTACCCGCACCCTATTGTGCTAGTTCAACATATGCCTGCGACTTTCACAGCGGCTTTTGCTAGCCGCTTGAATACCTTGTGTAAGATCGAAGTTCGCGAAGCTCAAGACGGAGACGTGTTGAAGCCTGGCGTTGCTTATCTTGCTCCAGGCGGCAAGCAGATGATGGTTGATGGTCGTGCTGGATCGGCTCGCCTAAGAATCATCGATGGCGGCGATCGCATGAACTACAAACCTTGTGTGGATGTCACTTTCGGCTCTGCTGCGAAGATCTACGGCGACAAAGTGTTGTCTATGATACTGACAGGTATGGGTGCCGATGGTCGAGAAGGTTCACGCATGTTGAAAACCGCAGGCTCGACAATCTGGGCACAAGATGAAGATAGCTGTGTTGTATATGGTATGCCTCAAGCTGTAGCAAAAGCTGGCATTTCTACTGAAGACCTACCTCTGGACCGCATCGCGGAACGGATCTTGGTTGAAGTTGGGTTAGCTTAGGTAAATCGAGATGATTGTTTGGAGTGTTGCAAACCAAAAAGGTGGTGTTGGTAAAACAACCACGACAGTGACCATGGCAGGCCTGCTTGCTTTAAAAGGACACCGCGTGTTGTTGGTGGATACTGACCCACATGCATCACTGACCACCTATCTGGGTTACGACTCAGATACGGTGGAGTCGAGCTTGTTCGATCTGTTTCAGCTTCGTGAGTTTTCTGCGCAGGCGGTAAGACCGCTGACGTTGCAAACCGAAGTTGAAGGCATCGATATCATCCCAGCACACATGTCATTAGCAACACTTGACCGTGTGATGGGAAATCGAAGCGGTATGGGGTTGATCTTGAAGCGTGCTTTGGCGGCGTTGAAAGAAGATTACGACTACGTGTTGATCGACTGTCCGCCAATTCTTGGTGTGATGATGGTGAATGCATTGGCAGCGAGTGACCGTATTTTGATTCCGGTACAGACTGAGTTTCTGGCGATGAAGGGGCTAGAGCGTATGATTCGTACACTAACCATCATGCAGAAATCTCGCAAAACACCGTTTAAGGTGACGATTGTCCCTACCATGTACGACAAGCGAACCAAGGCATCACTGCAAACACTTACGCAGCTGAAAGAGGACTACCCAAACCAAGTTTGGACCTCAGCGGTACCAATTGATACCAAGTTTAGAGACGCAAGCTTAAAGCGCTTGCCTGCCTCTCACTTTGCATCGGGAAGCCGTGGTGTATTTGCTTATAAACAGCTGCTTATTTATCTCGAAAGGTTGGCGATAAATGAGCGAGAATAAAGATTCAACAATAGCGCGACCAGGCCTATCAAGTGAACAAGCACTGGATGACTATTTTACTGCGCTATTAGGTGATGAAAGCTTTGAAACTGAAGAATTTTTAGTTGACGAGTCTGATGATGAGTCACAATCTGAAGAGCCAGAGCCAGAGCCAGAGCCAGAGCCAGAGCCAGAGCCAGAGCCAGAGCCAGAGCCAGAGCCAGAGCGTCAATTAGCGAGTCATTACTCAAGCTACGCCGAAATACGTGCAGCTGAGTTTGAAGTACCTAACCTAGAGGACGTTCAGAAGCTACTGAGCCGATTAGAGGCAACCAATGTTGTTGAGGACCTGAATCTTGACGAACTGATGGACCAGAACACGCAGAAAATCGCTCAGCAAGCAGACATGCAAATGTTTGATGCTGCGGTTGAGTCGGTTCAAGTCTCGCTAGAGCCAGAGATTCAAGATTGGAACCTTCCTGAATCTGATTTATCGATGGCGGCAGAACCTCTGGTTGAACTGCAGCCAATTGAAGAATCAACAGTAGAAGCTGAGCTTCCAACGGTTGAGCAACCAGTCTCTGAGATCGAAGCCGATGTTCCTGACATTGAGTCCGCTATTGAGCCAGAAACACAAGCGGGTGGTGCAGGGCAGTTTACTTCTTGGGAAAGAACGGCTCGAACAGAAGACTTCCAAGTTTTGTATTTTGATGTCAATGGTGTGACCTTTGCAGTACCACTGGATGAACTGGGTGGTATCCACCGCCTTGAAGAGGTCAATCACATTATTGGCAAACCATCTTGGTATTTGGGGTTACAAACCAACCGAGACAGTCAGCTAGATGTGGTCGACACCGCAAAATGGGTGATGGCCGAGAAGTTAGCCAGTGACGAATACAAAGAAAACTATCAATATATAGTAATGCTTGGAGAAAGCTTATGGGGGCTTGCGAGCACAGAGCTTAAAGGCACCGAGCTGCTTAATACTGATAAAGTACGTTGGCGAGAAATGGCAGGAAAACGCCCATGGCTCGCTGGTATGGTAAAAGAAAAAATGTGTGCTTTGATCCATGTCGAAGCATTAATCGCCATGCTAAATGCAGGGCTAGATGTAAAAGCATTGAGCTAGTACCAAGATTGGTACAACAAAAGCATCAAGTTAATAATAGTGGTCGGTAACGACGGCAAGAGGATTATCTATGTCTCAAATGAGTGAAGTTGAAGTAAGAAAAGATCAAACGAATGACGAAGTACTTCAATGGGTAACATTCCAGCTAGAAGAAGAAACTTACGGCATCAATGTAATGCAAGTTCGTGAAGTACTGCGTTACAGTGAGATTGCTCCGGTACCAGGTGCTCCTGACTACGTTCTAGGTATTATTAACCTACGTGGTAACGTTGTTACTGTTATCGACACTCGTTCTCGCTTTGGTTTGATGCAAGGTGAAATCACGGATAACACTCGTATCATCGTTATTGAATCTGAGCGTCAAGTTATTGGCATCCTGGTTGATAGCGTTGCTGAAGTGGTTTACCTACGTTCTTCTGAAATCGATACAACACCAAGTGTTGGTACTGACGAAAGCGCGAAGTTCATCCAGGGCGTTAGCAACCGCGATGGCAAGCTGCTTATCTTAGTAGATCTAAACAAACTACTAAGCGAAGACGAATGGGATGAGATGGCTCACCTATAATGTTTGAAGCGCTTCCTTTAAGCCCTGCTGCACTGATTGCTGGAGTTGGGGTTTTTACGTTATTCATCTTGATTTTGATAAGCAAAGTAAAAAGTGCGATTCAAAAGCAACTGGATCAGTCACGCCTACAGGTTCGTAACTTGGATAAAGAGCTGCAAAAATCGAGCAAGCAATTGTTAGAAGTTCGCTCTGTTGTGGTTGGCCTTGGCCAGAAAGTGACTGAACAACAAGATCTTATCAAACATTTGAATGAACGTATTGTTGAGCTGGAACATGCGGATACCGATGGACGTTTGTACACGCGTGCAACGAAAATGGTTCAGCTTGGCGCTGGGATTAACGAGTTAATTGAAGAATGTGAATTACCCAAAGCAGAAGCTGAGCTGATGATGTCTCTGCAGAACAAGCTTGCTGGTAAAGAGAAAATTCCTTCATTACGAAGCGACCCTTCCTCGTTTGATGAGCATCCCACCGCCTCTCGTGATCGCAGGGATCCACCTCGACGTCGTTAAATTGAGCGCTATTCGTGGATAAACACGCATGTTTGTCGCACACCTTTTAAAAAGAAGCTTCGGCTTCTTTTTTTGTGCCTGTATAACTGTTTATAGAACGATGTTTATAAGTGCTTGTTACTACAGCAATATCTCATTTTTGGTCAAAATGTGTAAATTGTGATGCAGTAGTAACAGTTTCTTACCGACTTTGTTCTACTGAAAACGCCTAGTCCTGTTTTGTCACCATGTTGGTGTGCTACTATAGCCCTCTCATTACTCGACTAAATTTACCTATGCTAGAAGTCTCAAATTTAACTGCTATTCGTGACGAAAGGGTTCTGTTTGAATCGTTATCTTTTCAATTGAAACCAGGAGAGTTGGTTCAAGTTGAAGGGCGTAACGGTACAGGAAAAACGACACTCCTTAGGATCATCACTGGTTTAGGTGATCGTGACGAAGGCACTATCTCTTGGGATGGCGAATCTATCGAATCAAGTCGAGATGTGTATCATCAAAATTTGCTTTTTCTTGGCCACCAAACGGGTGTAAAGTGCGAGCTTAGTGCCTATGAGAACCTCAGTTTCTATCAGTCAATTCATTGTGGCGGAACCAATAAGGAAGAGCTTTACCATGCGCTTGCTCAGGTAGGGCTTGCAGGTCGAGAAGATGTGCCTGCTGGGCAGCTTTCTGCTGGTCAGCAGCGCCGTGTTGCCTTAGCTCGTCTTTGGTTGAGTAAGCAGATGTTGTGGATTCTCGACGAGCCACTGACTGCGATTGACAAGCAGGGTGTTAAAGTTCTTGAATCGCTTTTTTCTCAGCATGCGGATAACGGTGGTATTGTGCTACTCACGACGCACCAAGATATGTTTGCTGATAGCCCGAAACTAAGAAAAATAAAGTTGGGTGAGTAATATGATCTCTTCTATGACCACCATTATCCGACGTGAGCTACTTATCGCTTTTCGACGTCAGGCGGATATCTTTAACCCGTTGTGGTTCTTCATCATTGTTATCACGCTTTTCCCATTAAGTATCGGCCCTGAGCCAAACCTACTTGCACGCATTGCGGCGGGTATTGTTTGGGTTGCTGCTTTACTTTCTGCGTTACTGTCTCTTGAGCGTCTATTTCGCGATGATTTTCAAGATGGTGCCCTTGAACAGATGATGCTGATGCCCATCCCGTTGCAGTTGGTAGTATTGTCCAAGGTCATAGCACACTGGTTATTGACCGGGTTACCATTAATTTTAATTAGCCCATTGTTGGCTGTTTTGTTGTCATTGGATTTTGACACTTGGCTCTCTGTTGTGATGACTTTGCTTGTCGGAACGCCTGCCTTGAGCTTTATTGGGGCGATTGGTGTTGCTTTGACGGTTGGGTTGCAGAAGGGCGGGGTGTTACTGAGCCTGTTAATTTTGCCGCTATACATCCCTATTTTGATTTTCGCAACGTCAGCGATTGACGCTGCGGCGTTGGGCGTTGCCTACAATGGTCAACTAGCGATTCTCGGCGCCATGTTGATGGGCGCGATGACGCTAACGCCTTTTGCGATCAGTGCCGCACTTCGCGTGAGTGTGAACTGATAACGGTACCAGTATCGTATAGCTAAAGTGAACCAAAGTGTTCGATGAGACTCATAGAGTCAGCAAAACAGAAAGCAGAACAAATATATTATTATAATTATAGCTTTAGTAGCTGTAAGCAATATGAAGTAAGAGTGAGATTACAACATGTGGAAATGGCTCCATCCCTATGCCAAAGCAGAAACGTCATACCAGCTTGCTGGTAAACTTCTGCCGTGGTTCTCAATCCTAGCGCTATTGTGTCTATCCGTTGGTACGGTGTGGGGCCTCGCGTTCGCACCTTCTGATTATCAACAGGGTGATAGTTTCCGAATTATCTACATTCACGTTCCTTCTGCCATTTGGTCGATGGGCGTATACATGTCGATGGCGATTGCCGCGTTTATCGGTTTGGTATGGCAGGTAAGGCTTTCTGATATGGCTGCACTGGCGATGGCGCCGATTGGTGCTGTATTTACCTTCATTGCTCTGCTAACAGGCGCAGTTTGGGGTAAGCCAATGTGGGGCGCTTGGTGGGTTTGGGATGCACGCCTAACCTCAGAGCTGATTCTTCTATTCTTATATCTAGGTGTAATTGCACTTCACCATGCGTTTGATGACCAAAAAACAGCAGCAAAAGCGGCGGGTATTTTGGCTATCGTCGGCGTGATTAACCTCCCTATTATTCACTTCTCGGTAGAGTGGTGGAACACACTTCATCAAGGCGCGACGATCACTAAGTTCGCAAAACCTTCGATTTCAAGTGACATGCTATGGCCGCTTCTTCTCAACATCTTCGGTTTCGCTTTCTTCTTTGGCGCTTTGACCATGATTCGTTTCCGCAACGAAATCATCAGCAAAGAAAGTCATCGTCCATGGGTTCGCAAGCTTGCGGCTGATAAAGCGTAGTAGGGTAGGTATTTATGTATTTTGAATCTTTGAGTGATTTCTTTGCCATGGGCGGTTACGCGTCATACGTATGGAGTGCATTTGGAATCACATTTCTCTCGATGATCATCTTGCTGGTGGTAAGCGTTCGTCGTGGTAAGCAATTACTAACTGAAGTACAAGCTAAGGTTGATCGCCAAGCTCGTATCGATGCAGCAAAAAATATGGAGAACACTCTATGAACCCAAGACGCAAAAAGAGGCTGGGCATTGTCTTAGCGATCTTTTTTGGTATCAGTGCAACTGTTGGATTAATGGTTTACGCACTTAACCAGAACATGGATCTGTTCTACACACCAACTGAGCTGGTAAACGGTAAAGATGGTAAAAAACCTGAGGTTGGCCAACGCCTACGTATTGGTGGCATGGTTGTCGTAGGCTCTGTAAGCCGTGACAACGAATCACTACGAGTAAGCTTTGATTTGGCAGATGTAGGTCCTAAAGTAACAATTTTATACGATGGTATCCTTCCTGATCTTTTCCGTGAAGGCCAAGGTATTGTTGCTCAAGGTGTCCTTAAAGATGCGACGACAATCGAAGCGTTTGAGGTGTTGGCAAAGCACGATGAAGAGTACATGCCTTCTGAAGTTGCGGAAGCAATGAAGAAAACACATGAGCCTTTGCAATACACGACTGAACAAAAAGAAGGAAATGCTCAATGATAGCCGAGATCGGCCATTTTGCGATGATCCTGTCCTTGGGACTTGCATTGCTGCTAAGCGTGCTCCCATTGTATGGAGCCGCTCGAAATAACACATTATTGATGAACAGCGCACGACCGTTGTCGTGGGGTATGTTCGGATTCTTAGCGATTTCGTTCTTTATCTTGTGTTACGCGTTTTACACAAATGACTTTACGATTCAATACGTAGCAAGTAACTCAAACAGCCAACTACCTTGGTACTACCGAATTACGGCGGTTTGGGGTGCGCACGAAGGTTCATTACTGCTTTGGGTTCTCATCCAAGCGGGGTGGACTGTAGCAGTAGCGACATTCAGTCGTGGTATGCCTCAAGAATCTGTGGCTCGCGTATTGGCTATCATGGGTTTGATTACTGTCGGCTTCTTGCTGTTCATTATCGTGACGTCTAACCCGTTCTTACGTACATTGCCTTTCTTCCCTGTTGATGGCCGTGACCTGAACCCACTACTGCAAGATCCGGGTTTGATCATTCACCCACCGATGCTTTACATGGGCTATGTAGGTTTCTCTGTTGCATTCTCTTTCGCGATTGCTTCTCTAATGAGTGGTCGTCTTGATACGGCATGGGCTCGTTGGTCTCGTCCTTGGACAATTGCAGCTTGGCTATTCCTAACGGTAGGTATCGCACTAGGTTCATGGTGGGCATACTACGAACTTGGCTGGGGTGGCTGGTGGTTCTGGGATCCAGTAGAAAACGCTTCATTCATGCCTTGGTTGGCTGGTACTGCACTGATGCACTCACTAGCGGTAACCGAAAAGCGTGGCACATTTAAAGCTTGGACAGTATTGCTGGCTATCTCTGCGTTCTCATTAAGCTTGTTGGGCACTTTTTTAGTTCGTTCGGGCATTTTGGTATCGGTTCACGCGTTCGCGTCGGATCCGGCTCGTGGTATGTTTATCCTAGGCTTCTTAGTCTTTGTTATCGGTGGTTCACTATTGCTGTTCGCAGTGAAAGGTGCGTCAGTACGTGTTCGCGGTAACTTCGATCTAGTCTCTCGTGAAAACGCACTACTAGGTAACAACATCCTGTTGATTGCTGCTCTGGTGGTGGTGTTAGTTGGTACTCTACTACCACTCGTTCACAAACAGTTAGGTTTGGGCTCGGTATCTATCGGTGCGCCATTCTTCGATATGCTGTTCTTCTGGTTAATGATTCCGTTCTCGTTCCTGTTGGGTATCGGTCCTCTTATTCGTTGGAAGCGTGACAACCTATCTAAGCTTGTTAAGCCGATGATTATTTCAGGCGTATTCTCGTTAGGCTTGAGTGCGCTAATGGTGACTCTGCTAGCTGACCGCTTCAGTGGTACTGCGTTTGCAGGCTGGGTAATGGCATTCTGGATCATCTTCATGCATGGTTTTGAACTGCATGAGCGTGCGACTCACCGTCATAGCTTCATGAAAGGTCTAACTAAGCTGCCTCATAGCCACTGGGCGATGGTGTGTGGTCACATCGGTTTAGCCGTAACTGTAATTGGTATCGCAATGGTACAGAACTACAGTATTGAACGTGATGTTCGTCTGGCACCTGGCGAGAGCTACCAGCTTGAAGAGTACGACTTCCTATTCACAGGTGTTCGTGACAAAGATGGTCCAAACTACGATGGTTACATTGCTGATTTTGAAATCACAAAAGAAGGCAAGTACATCAATACGCTTCACGCAGAAAAACGCTTCTACACGACGGCTAAGTCTATGATGACAGAAGCGGCGATTGACCGTGGTGTAACGCGCGACCTTTACATCGCAATGGGTGAGCGTCTAGACGACAACAAATCTTGGGCTGTACGTATTTACTACAAACCATTTGTACGTTGGATCTGGGCCGGTTCTTTGATCATGTCTCTTGGTGGCGCTATCGCTATCAGTGACCGTCGTTACCGTTTCCGTAAGCCAACCAAAAAGTCGGCTCAAGAGCAGGAGGCTTAACTCGAATGAACAAAAAGATTTTATTCATTCCATTGATTGCGTTCATGGTTCTAGCGGGAATCTTTGCAACGCAATTGGTGCGTAACCAGTCGGGCGATGACCCGACTAAACTTGAATCGGTATTGATCGGTAAGCCAGTACCTGAGTTTGATCTCGAAGACTTAGAGCAACCTGGCAAGTTACATGACCAAGCGATCTTTAAAGGTGAGCCGCTGCTTCTTAACGTGTGGGCGACTTGGTGTCCTACTTGTTATGCAGAGCACTCCTACTTGAACAAGCTGGCTGACAAGGGCGTTAAGATTATTGGTCTTAACTACAAAGATGATCGCAACAAAGCGGTTGGTTGGTTAAAAGAGCTAGGTAACCCGTATCTAATCAGTCTTTTTGATGGCAACGGCATGTTAGGTCTAGACCTTGGTGTGTATGGTGCTCCAGAAACTTTCCTAATCGACGCTAATGGTGTAGTTCGCTATCGCCATGTGGGCGATGTAAATCCAACGAACTGGGCATCAACGCTTGAGCCGATGTACAACGACCTGTTGGAGGAAGCGAAATGATTAAGAAGGCACTGATTACTCTATTCGCTACGTTTGCAATATCAGCGACGGTTTCTGCCGCGCCAATCGAATTTCATGAATTTGATACTGTAGATCAAGAGCAACAGTTTAAAGAGCTGAGCAATACGCTGCGTTGTCCTAAGTGTCAGAACAACACGATTGGTGATTCGAACGCAGAACTTGCGGTCGACCTGCGCCAAAAAGTGTATGAGATGACCAAAGATGGTAAGTCGAAGCAAGACATCATTGATTATATGATTGCTCGCTACGGTAACTTCGTTACTTACAATCCGCCATTAACACTTGCGACGTCGATCCTTTGGGTCGGCCCATTTGCAGTGGTAGTGTTTGGATTTGGTTTGATCATTTTACGAAGCAGAAAGTCAAAATCGAAAGCAGCAACAGAGTCAGATCAAGACTGGGATGCAGATAAAGAAGCACGTTTAAAAGCGTTACTCGATGAAGAGAACGACGGAGATAAACAGTAATGACTCTATTTTGGATTTCTACCATTATCCTTTCGCTAGCAGCAATCTTTTTGATTGTTTTGCCTTTCATTAATAAAAAGGCAAACAATGACGATGTGCTTCGTGATGAGCTGAATAAAGCATTCTATAAAGACCGTCTCGATGAGCTAGAAGTAGAAGCTGAAGAAGGCCTTGTTGATAACCAACAGGAGCTGATCGCTGATCTGAAACAGTCTCTACTTGATGACGTTCCGGCTAAGCAAGAGATGAAGAAAACTCACATCTCAACAGTGGGTGTTGTTGTACCCTCTATCATTCTTGTTGTGGCCGTTACTTACGGTATGTACTTCAAGTTTGGTGCGCTAGACAAAGTTCAACATTGGCAAGAAGTGAGCTCTAATCTTCCTGAGTTGTCTAAAAAGCTAATGTCTTCAGAAGGCGGCACGTTAACGGACGACGAACTAGAAGATTTGACGTTAGCACTGCGTACGCGCTTGCACTACCAACCTAAAGATTCAACGGGTTGGCTGCTGCTAGGTCGAATTGCTCTGGCTAATCGTGATGCACAAACCGCGATTGATGCGATGGAACGTGCTTATAAGCTAGAGCCTAAGGACGAAGATGTTCAACTTGGCTTTGCACAAGCACTGATGTTATCGCCAGATGAGGCAGAGCAAAACCAAGCTCGTCTACTTCTAAGCCGTTTGGTTCAAAACGATTACGTAGACCTTCGTGTGTTCTCACTACTTGCTTTTGATGCATTTGAGCGTCAAGACTACCCAAGTGCGGTTAAGTACTGGAGCATCATGCAACAGATGATCGGCCCACAAGACAGCCGTTATGAAATGCTTTCTCGCAGCATCGAAAGTGCTCAGAAGAAAATGGGTGACGCGATGGGTGTTGATCAAGGCAAGAGTGTTGCAGTAACGCTTGATCTAGCTGCTGATGTGAATGCTGACCCCAATTCTGTGTTGGTAGTTTCGGTACACCGAGCAGATGGTTCACCAATGCCAGTTGCTGCGGCACGCTACCCATTGGGTTCTTTCCCTCGTACTGTTGTACTTGATGACGGTAATAGCATGATGCAAGGTCAACAGTTGTCTAGTCTTGAAACTCTGATGGTTAGAGCTAGGCTTGATACAGATGGTAACGTTTCAACTCGCGATGGTGATTGGTACGGTGAGAGTGAAGTGGTTGAATTGGGTGAACCTGTGACCATTAATATCAATAAGCAATATTAATCATCATTTTGCATAGGTGTTAGCTATTCCGATTTATAAACAAACGGTATAGACTTACGCAAACAATTGAGGCCAGCGATTGCTGGCCTTTTTTATTATTCCTTATGGAAAAGGTGATATGTCTATCAGTGTTTTAAGACTCTCGAGTTTACTCTTTATCGCAAGCTTAACGGTGGGCTGTTCTAGCGCGCCAGATGATAGCAATAATGATAATCTCGAAACCTCTGAATACGTCGAAGAATCCCACCCGAATGATCCTTTTGAAGGTTTCAACCGTGCGATGTGGGATATCAACTACGAGTATTTAGATCCTTATTTGGTTCGCCCTGTTTCTCTCGCTTATGTTGACTACACCCCTGTGCCAGTGCGTTCTGGTATCTCCAACTTTTTAGCCAACTTAGACGAACCATCAAGCATGGTGAATAACCTCATCATGGGTAATGGTGAGAAAGCGCTCGACCACTTTAACCGGTTTTGGATTAACTCGACTTTTGGTCTGTTAGGCTTAATCGATATTGCGAGTGAAGCAGGAATCACCAAATACGATGACAAGTCGTTCTCTGATGCGATCGGTCATTACGGAGTAGGGAATGGTCCGTACTTTATGGTGCCAGGTTATGGTCCTTTAACAACACGTGAAGTGACTGAAACCGTTGATGGCCTGTATGTTCCTCTGTCGTTCTTAAACTTTTGGGCGAGCTTAGGCAAATGGGCTTTCGAAGGTATGGAAACACGTGCTCAGTTAGTTTCGCAAGAAGCGCTGCTGGACGATTCTCCAGACCCATACGCGTTAACACGTGATGTCTATATCCAACGTCGTGATTTTAAAGCTGAGATTGAACCAGAAGAGGTTGATCTTGAAGAAGAAGATTTCATCGATGGTTATCTAGAAGATTACTAGATACGCGATTTAGGAAACCGATAAAAGAAAGGCTCGATGTTGAAAACAACATCGAGCCTTTTTAATGCTTATGACTTTAGGTTAAGTCAATCAGATTAGAAGCGGTAGTTAGCTTGTACACCAATTAGCCAGATGCTACCAGTCACTTCACCTTCGAAGCTGCCACCAAACATATCAGCACCACCGAAGCCTGGGTCTGTTTCATGCATTTTAGCGTCTTTCGCTAGAATGTAAGTGAAGCCAGCGTCTAGTGTTAGTTGCTCAGACCATTGGTAACCTGCACCAATACTTAACCAAGTACGGTCTGTTTCTGGAATCGTTGCTGTGCGGTGTTCTTCGCTTACTGCTGATGTATCGTAAGCAATACCAGAACGTAGAGCCAACTTAGGTGTCATTTGGTATGTAGTACCAATCGCAAAGCGGTAGTTGTCTTCCCAGTTTTCTTGCTTGATTTCTACACTATTTTCACCTGGGAAATCAGCAACAAGCTCCTTAAAGCTACTCCAGTTTGTCCAGTTAATGCTCGCATGAACTGCTACTTTATCTGTTAATTGATGGAAGCTAGCAAGTTCAGCTGTTGCTGGAAGAGCAAGATCCATTGAGCCATTTTTGTGGGCTGTTGGGTTTGCTTGGTTAAAGCCGAAGCCTTTCGCG
Organism: Vibrio sp. 070316B; assembly: GCF_013114115.1. Classification (NCBI taxonomy): domain Bacteria; kingdom Pseudomonadati; phylum Pseudomonadota; class Gammaproteobacteria; order Vibrionales; family Vibrionaceae; genus Vibrio; species Vibrio sp. 070316B. The sequence continues at coordinate 45,382 of NZ_VTYC01000001.1, forward strand.
TAACCTTCTAGCGTTAGGTCTACCTCTGACTTATAGGTGAAACCTAGGCGGTTACTTTCATTGATTTGCCACGCTGTACCAACTTGCCAGCCCCACGCTGTGTCATCGCCTTCCATGTATTTTAAAGCTGTACCTTGAGGAAGAGGAACTAGAGAGTTTGCAGTAGATACCGCACCAAAGCTACCTTCAGCCATGATGTAACGAATGCCACCACCAATAGATACGCTTTCAAGTACTTGGTACGCTGCGTTTAGGTTTAGCTCCATTGTAGTAACGCTTGCTTCGTTACCGTGGTTTGCGCCACCGAAGTCTTTACCTAGGTCTGTTTCCATGCCGTAGTTAGTGCCGGCAGCAAAGCCCAACGCGAATTTGTCGTTGTACTTATGAGAAACATAAAAGTTTGGAATTACTGCACTGTGGGCGAAGTCACTAGAGTTTGAAGTCGTTGTACCACGAAGTGTTGTAGAAGTGCCGTCGATGTCGATGTTTGGATCAACATAGATACCACCAACTGAAACTTGAGTACCTTCTAGGTAAGTCAGCATTGCAGGGTTACGCCATTGTGCGTCTGCACCGTCAGCCATTGCTGCTTCGCCAGCGTATGCGCGGCCTAGGCCTGTTGCTGAGTATTCTGCTAGTTGAAAGCCTGCTGCTTGAGTTACAGTAGAAGCTGAAAGTAGTCCAACTGCCACTGCAGTAGATAGAAGAGTCTTATTCATTTTCATTATTATGTTCGCTGAATCATAAGTATTTAGTGGCGTGATTCTACTTTTAGAGTCATTACTTTAGAAATGAAATTCGAATAAAACAGTGTTTTAGGGATTAAATGACAAAATATGACTGATTATTAGGTTAATAGTCTGAATGTTTCGAGTGTGTTATCGAATTTGAGCGTACACTTGTAGCTATAAATAGCCCGTGTAGGCTACAGCTGTAAGCTTAAATTGATGTTAGTCAGTGGCTTAGACAATAAAAAAGGGTCGCATAAAGCGACCCTTTGAGAATTATAACCTAGCTTATATTAGAAGCTGCGGCTGTATTGTAGACCTAGTAGGATTGCATCAGCGTGCGTTGTTGCGCTAACAGAAGTTGCGCCTAAGCTTTCTTCAACTTTAGTATCATCACCTAGTAGGTAAGTGAAACCAAAGTCTACGTTAGAGTCGGTATTAATGTGGTATGTGAAACCAGCAGAGAACCATTGACGATCTGAATCTGGTACAGAGATAGAAGTTAGTGAATCTTGTGCACTTGTGTCGTACATGTAACCAGCACGAAGCGTCCAATCAGTGTTCAGGTAGTATGTACCACCAATAGCGTAGTGCCAACCATCTTGCCATTTGTAATCTTTCTGGTATGCACCTGTGCCGCCGCTTAATGCGTAAGCTAGTGTCGATTGAGTAGGATCTAACTTCTCGAAATCAATTGAGTCGAATGCACTCCAGCCAATCCATTGAACAGAGTAGTGAACAGCGAATTTAGTGTCTTCAATTTTGTGGAAACCAGAGAACTCTGCCATATCTGGTAGAGGTAATGTGATTTCTTGACCATTGTCATCTTCCGCAGTGAATTCTGGGCTGTAACGGTAAGATAAACCAAAACGGTTGTTTTCATCTAGCTCGTAAACTGTACCTACGTTGAAGCCAACAGCCCAACCAGTTGCACCATCTACGTCAAGTAGTTTTTGTCCTGCGGCTGGGCCAAAGCCTACACCAGCAGTACGCTTCATTGTGCCTTCACCGTAGATCAGGTCAAGACCTGCACCAAAGCTCCATTGGTCGTTTAGACGGTAAGAGCCTGCAAGACCGAAGTTGATGCTCATTACATCGGTTAAACCGCCATATTCGCTAGCTAGGTAATCATCTGAGAATTCAGTTTTAGTACCGAAGTTAGAGTAAGCGTTCACACCCCAAGCAAATTTTTCGTTAACAGGAACAATGAGGTGGATGTTTGGAGCCACTGAAGTATCACCAACATCATCAACGTTATCTACCGGCATAGCGCCGCCAAGAGTGTTGTAGCTAGCATCTTTTACTTCAATCATTGAAGTGATTGTTTCAAAACCAAGAGATAGCTCAGTTTTGTCAAATAGTGCCATTGCAGCAGGGTTACGTGCCATTACTGACGCGTTATCTGCGATTACTGCATCACCAGCGAAAGCACGGCCAATACCGGTTGCTGATTGTGCGTTAAGTTGGAAACCTGCTGCCATCGCTTGCGAAGACGCCAGTGTAATTGTTACTGCTAAAAGAGACTTTTTAAACAGACGCGTGTTGTTGGTAGTCATTCATTTATTCCTTTATATATCCGCCTCTACAGGGCGATTAATTTGAGCAATTGCTCAATGGTGGCTGATCCTATTCGCAAGTATACGATATACAAATCCGACCATTGGAAAATTTGAGTGGAAAATTATGGAAATGACGCCTATCTGGCACGAAAATGGTGCTAAATGCTGTTTTTTAGAGTTTTAACTCTAGAGTTATTTGTTCTATGGATGAATTGGTGTTTTATTTATAAATAAAGCCCAGCAATATCAAGAATATAATTGCTGGGCCTTTAATTGAGGGGCTTTGAGAGCTGATTAGCTCATCGGTTTGATCATTTTCGTCAGCTTTTCTGAGATTTTAGAAACATCCTCGCCATTTTCACCAACGAGTATCAAACTGCTGTTATCAATCGGCATTACCGAACCTGACATCCCTTTTTCGTCAAAGTCGACTGGTTTGTCTGTCGGGATGCTAGTTAGAAATAGCGTAACTTTGCCTTTTTCACCCTGGAATACCATGTGCACTGCGTTAGACTTCCCAAAACCACAATGGTTCAGGTAATAGACGTGGTATGGGAAAGCTTCATCAAACTGAAAAGCAAATGGGTTCATTTTTGCATTGATTTGCTGTGATGTAACTTGTTCATCGATGGTGCTCACAAAGCTCTTTTCATCGATAACATGTTTCATCGCCGTATCAACCAAGCTTGCTTGCGCTGGAGACACTAATGCATTTCCCCAGTTTACTTGGCCAACTAATAGACCAGCAACAAATGCTACGGAAGCGGCCATTGCCATTGCACGTCTAGCAAAAGTAGGGCGTACTACTTTGCTCTCTTCGCTTGAGGTTTGATTGAACAGAATGCGATCGGCAAGATCGTCTGGCACGTCTACATTCATTGCAGAGTGGATCTGTTTATCAAGCGATAGTACGTCATCTAAAAAGTTACTGTTGGCTTCGCTATTTGCGGTTGCATCAACAATATCTTGTGTACGCTGTTTAGGTTCCGACAATACACGACGACGAAATTCTAAATCATCCATTATGTTGCCCCCTCTCTGCTTCTTCTGTATCCAGCATCTCTTTCAATTGATTTCGAGCTCTGAATAAACGTGTCATCACCGTGTTTTTGTTGAGATCGAGAATGTCCGCGATCTCGTCACCACTAAAACCACCAATCACTTGTAAGAAGAGAGGTTCACGGTAATCAATTTCAAGTTTCATGATCTGGACTTGCAACCATTGGTGTTGATGGTGCGGGTCATCACTGACACTAGCATCATTACCATGATCGTCGATATCAACCAGATCAAACTGTTTGCGTTCAAAACGTCGAGCATTCTCGCGGCGTAAGATAGTAATCAGCCAAGATTTTGCGGCTTTTTCATCTTGTAGGCTATCGAGTGATTTCCATGCGCGAAGGCAAGTTTCTTGCACTAAATCTTCGGCAATGCTTTTGTCTTTGCATAACCAATAGGCGTAGCGAAAGAGGTCACGGTGATAGGCACGTACGAGTGCTTCGTATTTTCTTTGTTTGTCCATATCAGAGTTGACCGGACGCTTGGCTTTTTTCTTTCCAAACATTTTTATTATTGACACACGAGCCTCCATAATTGCTCTGCGTATAGCTGTCCTCTATACGTTGTGCTTCGTTTATAGTCTGTTTCGTCTTTAGAGCGAACGGCGGCTGGAATTCGTAAAATCACATTAAAATTGATCTACTTCAAAATCTAAGACCCTGAAAAAGTTATAGTACACCTTGTCGTCTAGTTAGTCATTCGTGGCTAGCATGTTGAGCAAGACGACACTTCCTTTTGAAGGCTGACTTTACTTTCTCCTAATCAGGAAACTGATTATTTTCAATTGGCGTCAAGTTAATTGCTTTATACACATTCCGACCACACAGCTTTGTGTGGTTTTTTTTTGCCTCGAGAAAACCAATCTCCTACACCGCCATAACAGTCTTTGCTTACAATAGTTTAGTCTCTTACGACAACCTTCCACCCAAAAAGGTTCGCCTGAATGTGCAGTTATATTTTCAAACAGTGAGATACTCGTATCACGTTTATTTAAACGCTCGTTTGATTTAATTAACAACTTCTTTACAATGCTTCAGGTCAGACCTCTTAACTTTAAGGAGAAACCATGGGCAAACAGGAAGTCAAAACGCGTTCTGGAGAACGTGTTGCCGTTGTCGCTGGATTACGAACCCCATTCGCTCGTCAGAGCACAGAATTTAGCCAAGTGCCTGCGGTCGACTTAGGCAAAATGGTTGTGAGTGAAATGCTCGCAAGAACTGATGTCGATCCTGCGCTAATCGAACAAGTCGTGTTCGGCCAAGTTGTTCAGATGCCAGAAGCACCAAACATCGCGCGTGAAATCGTGTTGGGTACCGGTATGGATATCAATACCGATGCTTACAGTGTGACTCGAGCGTGTGCGACCAGCTTTCAAGCAGCAGTCAACGTGACCGAAAGCATTATGGCTGGCACGATTGATGTCGGTATTGCTGGTGGTGCGGATTCTTCTTCTGTATTGCCTATTGGCGTTTCCAAAAAGCTAGCTGCAAATTTATTAGCACTGAGCAAAACCAAAACCATGGGCCAAAAACTGAAAATTCTCAAAACACTTTCAGTAAAAGATTTGATGCCAGTACCGCCTGCCGTTGCTGAATATTCGACCGGTTTATCCATGGGACAAACTGCTGAGCAGATGGCGAAGACACACGGTATTACTCGTGAAGCTCAAGATGCACTTGCTCACCGTTCTCACTCTTTGGCTTCTCAAGCATGGAAAGAAGGCAAGATTAAAGACGAAGTAATGACGGCATTTCCGGCACCGTACAAAAAGTACCTAGCGGAAGATAACAACATTCGTCATGACTCTACAGTTGAAGGTTACGCCAAGCTTCGTCCTGCTTTCGATAGAAAATACGGCAGTGTGACCGCTGCGAATGCAACGCCGCTGACTGATGGCGGTGCAGCTGTGATGTTGATGCGCGAAGGCAAAGCGAAAGAGCTAGGCTTAGAAGTACTGGGTTATATTCGTGGCTATGCGTTCTCAGCGATTGGTGTTGAAACGGATATGCTGATGGGACCAACGTACGCGACCTCGCAAGTATTGAAAAACACTGGCTTAGAGCTATCGGACCTTACGCTTATCGAGATGCATGAAGCATTTGCAGCTCAAGTTCTAGCGAATGTGAAAATGTTTGCTAGTGATGAGTTTGCACAGAAGAACCTTGGCCGTGATAAAGCGATCGGTGAGATTGATATGGATAAGTTCAACGTGTTGGGCAGTTCAATTGCTTACGGTCACCCGTTCGCAGCAACTGGTGCGCGTATGATGACTCAAACATTACGTGAATTAAAACGTCGCGGTGGCGGCTTAGCACTGAATACAGCATGTGCTGCTGGTGGTTTAGGTGCAGCAATGATCTTGGAGGTAGAATAATGTCTACGACTCTTGATGCAACAACAGAAAAAGAAGCAGTCACTAACGCGGAGTCAACTCCAGTGACTGAAGCACCGAAAAAGAAAGCGACCGCATTCTCTCTTAACATCGACGACCAAGATATTGCTTGGTTAGCGATTGATGTTCCAGGCGAGAAAATGAACACGCTCCAAGCGGCTTTTGCTGAAGAGATGAAAGCAATCTTTGAGCAGTTAAAAGAGAAGCAAAGCCGCGTTAAAGGGCTAATTGTTCATTCTCTTAAGCCTGATAACTTTATTGCAGGTGCTGATGTTCGAATGCTTGACGCGTGTAAAACCGCTGATGAAGCACAATCTCTAGCACGTCAAGGTCAAGAGATGTTCCAAGCATTGTCTGATCTTCCTTACCCAGTTGTTGCGGCAATTCATGGCCCGTGTCTTGGTGGCGGTTTAGAGCTCGCATTAGCGTGTGACTACCGTGTATGTACCGATTCAGATAAGACGCGCCTTGGTTTGCCTGAAGTTCAGTTAGGTTTACTACCAGGTTCTGGTGGTACACAACGTCTGCCTCGTTTAATTGGCTTGCTACCCTCACTCGACCTGATTCTTACAGGCAAGCAACTGCGTGCTAAGAAAGCGAAATCACTTGGCGTTGTGGATGCTTGTGTCCCAGATACCATTTTGCTTGAAGTAGCGAAAAGCTATGTTGAAAAGAATACGGGTAGCAAAAAAGGTAAGCGCCTTGCTTCTAAGAGCCAAGCATCGACGAAAGAGAAGCTCATCTCTCGCAACAGCCTTGGTCGTAAAGTGATTTTTGAACAAGCTGCGAAGAAGACCAATCAGAAAACTCGTGGTAACTACCCAGCAGCTGACGCGATTCTCGATGTCATTCGTTATGGTCTAGAAAATGGCTTTGAAAAAGGTCTTCAGTACGAAGCGAAGCGTTTCTCTGAGTTAGTCATGACTTCTGAGTCAAAAGCACTTCGCTCTATCTTCTTTGCAACCACAGAAATGAAGAAAGAACACGGCGCAGATGCAGAACCAAAAGCGGTTAAGCGTGTTGGTGTGTTAGGCGGCGGACTTATGGGCGCAGGTATTAGCCACGTGAGTGTAGCTAAAGCAAAAGTACCGGTTCGCATTAAAGATGTATCAAATGATGGTGTCCTAAACGCGCTTAACTACAACTACAAGTTATTCGATAAGCAGCGCAAACGTCGTATTCTGAGCCGTGCAGGTCTTGAAAGTAAGATGCTTCAGCTTTCTGGTGGTATCGACTTTACAAGCTTCAACCACACAGACGTTGTGATCGAAGCGGTGTTTGAAGATCTTGACCTTAAGCAGTCTATGGTTGCAGACATTGAACAAAATGCGAAGCCAGAGACTATCTTCGCGACGAATACTTCATCGCTGCCAATCCATAAGATTGCAGAGAAGGCACAGCGTCCAGAAAACGTGGTCGGTCTTCACTACTTTAGCCCTGCAGAGAAAATGCCGTTGGTTGAGGTTATCCCGCATGAAACAACATCAGAAGAGACTATCTCGACGGTTGTGGCATTGGCTAAGAAGCAAGGTAAAACACCGATTGTTGTTAAAGACACGGCAGGTTTCTATGTGAACCGTATTCTTGCTCCATACATGAATGAGGCGGCACATCTGCTATTGGCGAACGAGCCGATTGAAAAGCTCGACAGCACGTTGTTGGACTTCGGTTTCCCGGTTGGACCAATTACCTTGCTAGATGAGGTAGGTGTGGATATCGGTGCTAAGATCATCCCGATTCTAGTCAATGAGTTAGGCGACCGTTTCCAAGGCCCTGATGTGTTCGACACTCTTCTGAACGACAACCGTAAAGGGCGTAAGAGTGGTAAAGGTTTCTATACTTACAAAGGTAAGAAGAAGGAAGTCGATAAGTCAGTTTATAAGCTGCTTAAGTTACAACCTGAGCCTAAGCTAAGTGATAACGACATCGCAATGCGTTGTGTGTTACCTATGCTGAACGAAGCGGTTCGTTGTCTAGATGATGGCATTATCCGTAGTCCTCGTGATGGTGATATTGGTGCTATTTTCGGTATCGGTTTCCCTCCATTCCTGGGCGGTCCGTTCCGTTACATGGACCAAATTGGTATTAAGTCACTGGTTGAGATGATGAATGATTTTGCTGTGAAGTACGGTGACCGTTTCGCACCATGTGATGGCCTACTGACACGAGCTGGTTTGGATGAGTCTTTTTACAAGTAACTCTCTAGTACGCTAATTATTGAGCCCGTATCAAGCAGTTGATGCGGGCTTTTTTGTTTTATTAATGACTGTGAAAAGAGTGAGATTGCCGACTCCGTCGTTCCTCCCTCTCGGGAATGACGGGGGAATTATGTGTTCTGTCTGGTAGAGCTGGTCGGTATGAGAGACTCCCGACTCGGTCGCTCTTCCCTCTCGGGAATGACGGAGAGTGATGTGTTGTGTCAGGTAGTGTTGGTCGGTGTGGGAGATTCTCGATTCAGTTGTTTCTCCTTCTTGGGAACTAGAAATGAGAGGTTGAGAGTAAGCTATTGGTGTTCATTGGATAAACGTGCCTCAATCAAAACTAACGTCATCTCCTAAAGCGACGAAGGAGCGTAATAGGAGATCTGCTTTTGACTTTGCCCAATAAAAAGGTTGATGCCTTCACACCAACCTTTTAATTTTCTAATACGCTTATTAGCCAAGCTCGGTATCTTTCGGGCGCAACTGGAACTCATCAATAGAACCAATCTCGACACCTGCAGATAGCTTATCTTCCTCGATATGAGCGTTGCCGTGTGCGTGCATAATCAAACGGTTAGCAGTACGTGGCTTAAGCTGACTAACCACAAAACGCATCATGTCTGAACGAGTGAGCCCTTTGAGCTCTTCTAGTACTCTCTCTCTCTGATTGAACTCCAAGTCCTTATTGCCTATCGCAACCCATAAGCGCTGAGCACGCCCACGCAAAGTGGTATCTGGTGTTGATATTTGATTCCAAAGGCCTCGTTTACTGCTGTGCCATTGGTAATCGTTCAGCTCCAACAACACCATGTAAAAGGCGTTGAGAAACTCATCGATTGAGACCAGTAAATCAGCTGGAGCAGCATTCGGCGATTGCACATAAAGCACAATGCCAGGGTGTCGATTCAGAGGCATGTTACCAGTGCCGACCATATAGCCTAGTTGTTGCTTGGTGCGTATCTCATGGAAGAACGTCGCCGACATCAAATGGTTGGCTAACGAATACAGTGCGATATTCTTAGGTGAAATATCAGGGCATTGATAGTAAACCACTATTGCCGAATCATCTTGATTACATACCACTTCACGCTGGAAGCTACCGTTTTCACCCAACATGATTAGCGGGCGCAGTGACTCTTCATAAGCTTGGTCTTTAACTCGTAGGGCATCCTTGAGTGTTTCAGCCATCTTGTGTGCATCAGCTTGTCGCCAGTCGCCATACACAAACATTTCGACATGAAGCTCGGCTAAAATAGATTGAACAAATGAAGAGAGTTCATCGACTTCAATCGTTTCTAGCGCTTCAATGAGCACCGCATATGGTGGGTTGTTGGGCTGTAAAATACCCGTCATTGCGTTAAACAGTTGCGAAATCGGGCGGTCTTGCGACGCGTTATTCCAGTTTCTGAGAAGTTGATGCTTAATGGTTTCAAAGCGTGTTGGACTAAAGTCTCGTGCCTGAAAGCGCTCTAGGATCATATTGAGTAGTTGTGGTTGCTTTTCGCTGAATCCAGAGAGTGTCAGTGTCACGCCACCTTGATGGGTGTACATGTTGTAACCCATGCCCGCGATTTCAGCCTGATAGGTCTCTTTTTCAAGAGAATCTAAGAACATCTCGACACATAAGCGTGTTTTTACGATGTTTCTTGGGCTAGCTACCGAGTGTGGGCTATCGATGGCGATATACACCACACCCTTAGGAACTCTAAACTGGTGATCCTGCAGGTGCCATAACTTAAAACCATCTAGCTCTTGCAATAGCTGTGGATATTCAGCGTCACCTTCAAGTTCTGCTGGGTCTAAGTCGTAGCAAATAAACGGGTTTTTACCGGGTAGCTCAAACTGCCAACCGGGATTGATGCAGGTGAAGCATTGAACTTGCTCAGCTGTAAAAGGAATAACCGAGTAGGGCGTAAAGTACCATTTTGCCTCTCTGTCATACTCAAAGCCTTTGGCAATAATGGTGGCACGCATATTGTCGACAGTTAAGTAAGGAAGCAGTGAACGTTGGAGATCTTCGTCGAAATGCGACATTTTATAGTCGCCATACACCACATCTTGCTCTTGATAGTGCTGCATGTTGATAACCAAATGGCTGACGACATCGAGCGGTCTTGCTGGCTCTTGAAAACGGAAAGCGGATTCTAAAACGGCACGTTTTTCAAGGTAACGCCACTCTTCAATCCCTTGTTGTTCAATCAACTTGATATATTGAAATACCGCTTGGATGATGTGGTCTGTTTTGGTTAGGCCTTCGATAGTTAGTGAGCAACTCACCGTGAAATCACGGTAGTTACTGCCGCTTGCACCACCGCCAGCAGAGAGTGATGTTATCCAGCCTTTCTCTTTGAGCTGCATCATCAAACTGCCTTCTCCTTCGTAACCTAATAGGTGTGCGAAGAATGACAGCGGTTTGACACCGTAGTGTTCATCCATGCTCGGCATAGGAAAGGTTAAGGTAAGTTTGCGGACATCCTTAATCGGTTCTACATGTACCTGAACTCCAGTACTCAATTCGCCAACAATGGGCACCTCGACCTTTTTGCCCTGAAGGTTGTGATTGGGGATTGAGCTGAAGCGCTCCTCAACCCAGCTTTGCATCTCATCTAATGATTGATTGCCGGACAGTGTCAGGGTCATTAGGTCGGCGGAGTACTGTTGCTGATGGAATGTGAGAATTTCTTCGCGAATAGTAACGCCATTTCTGTCACCTAACGTATCGATATTACCGACAGAAAACTTCGAGAATGGGTGGTTGTGATTAACCAACTCTTTGGTAACTTGGTATAGGCGTCGTGCATCATCGTTGAGTTTCATCTTGTACTCAGAATCAACGGCTTGGCGCTCTTTATCTAGTGCTTCTTCGTTAAATAGAGGGGCGGTAAAGAACTGGCTAAAGCGATCTAGAGCGGACTCGAAGGCATTCAATTCGACGTCAAAAAAGAAGCAGGTGTGCTCTGTTCCGGTCCAAGCATTGTTACTGCCACCATGTTGGCTGATAAAACTCTGAAACTCTCCGACCTTTGGATACTTTTCAGTTCCTAGAAATAGCATATGCTCTAGGTAATGCGCTAAACCTTCTCGGTCGGCAGGATCATCAAAGTGCCCGACATTAACGGCGAGTGCAGCTGCAGCTTTTTGAGCACAATGGTCTTGAACCAAAAGTACTCGCAATCCGTTATGTAAGGTGAGGTAACGGTATTGATGTTCATCGTTGGGGCTTAAATGCACTGGAGCATCTCCAAAGAAGGTGGTTTTTAAATTATGTACCCGATGGTTCGGCGTGCAAACCTCGTGATCATATTTTGGGATATGAAGTGCTTTTTTGGCGACTTCAACATCACTTTTATCGATTTTTATCAGTGATTTATTTTCTTTTAACAAGATTGTTAAGAAAGTCGAACTCTTTAGCAAGTGACTTGATATAATTATTTATATAGACTGCGGCTCCCTCTGGATTGAGGGCCAAACGCTAAGTAGCGTATCGCTGATATGGGATATATCGACTTTCGAAATGTTACGTAGACAGGACAGAACATGAAAATATTCATAATGCGTCACGGTGAAGCAGAGCATTTTGCTAACTCGGATGCAGAACGAGCGTTAACTAAGCGCGGTAAAATGGCTTCTCTTGCGGTGGCTCAAGCTGCAAATGAGCAGGGCATTAGCCAGTTTGATAAAGTGCTTGTGAGCCCATACTTGAGGGCGCAAGAAACGTGGTTAGAGATATCTCAGGCGTTTTCTGGAAAGAAAGTGGAAACCTGTGATGACATCACGCCTTATGGAATGTCTGACGATGTGTTTGATTTGACCTTGGCAATGGCTGAAGTAGAAAAGCTAGAGACCATTTTATTTGTTTCTCATTTACCTCTAGTGGGCTATTTAACAGCAGAATTTGCAACCGGTATGGCGCCGCCGATGTTCCCAACATCAGGTTTAGCGTGTATTGAATTCGACCTTGAGACACAAAAAGGCGAGCTGCTTTGGAACATCAACCCATAACTTAGGGTTTGATAGGACATAGTGCGATGGCCAGAATAGAAAGGGCACCTCAGTAATTGAGGTGCCCTTTGTTATTTGGTGTGATGTGATCTCGACTCGTTCTATTTCTCTGGAATCGAGATCAACACCAACAGTGCACCATTACCGCCAAACTCAAGAGGCGCTTGGTGAAAAGCCATTACATCTGGATGTTGAGCCAACCACAAAGGCACTTTCTCTTTTAAGATGTGCTTACCGATGCCGTGCTGAACACAGGCACACGCGACACCTTCTTTGACACAATGTGCGATCATTGCGCCAAGCTCGCGTTTGGCTTCTTGTTGAGTCATGCCATGCATGTCTAAATAGACATCTGGAACATAGACACCACGACGAAGTCGTTTCACTTCATACTTGGAGACATCGTCACGCGCATAGCGTGTTGGACCCTCTTCGCTAAGGTGCGGAATGAACTCATCTGAGAAATAAAACTCGCTGTCACTGGCTTGTCTTGCCGTTCGAGTAATTTCTTTTTGTTTGGCATTTCTTTTTGGCTGCTGGATTATGGTATCCTGTTGCAACTTTTTAACGCCCTTTACTGCATCGCTGAACAGGGCGAAATCGTCATCGAAATCGGTGTCTTTTTTGCTCATCAGGTTATGAATTCTAATTTGAAACGTAATTAGCAGTATTGTAGCGCTTTTCGGAGACAATTTTGGATAAGATTTTTGTAGAAGAAGCGGTATCAGAACTACACACGCTTCAAGATGTGATTCGTTGGACTGTTAGCCGCTTCAATGCAGCGGGCCTATTTTATGGTCACGGCACTGATAATGCGTGGGATGAGGCGGTACAACTTATTTTACCAACTCTTTATCTGCCGATTGATGTTCCTTCACATGTATTGAACTCTCGTCTAACGAGCAGCGAGCGTCTACGCATTGTTGAGCGTGTAATCAAGCGTATCAATGATCGTACACCAACGGCTTACCTAACGAACAAAGCTTGGTTCTGTGGTCTTGAGTTCTTCGTTGATGAGCGTGTTCTTGTGCCTCGTTCTCCAATTGGTGAGCTTATTGAAGCTCAATTCCAACCTTGGTTAACTGAAGAGCCGACTCGCATCATGGACCTTTGTACGGGCAGTGGCTGTATTGCTATCGCTTGTGCACACGCATTCCCTGAAGCAGAAGTTGACGCAATTGACATCTCTACTGATGCATTGCAAGTTGCAGAGCAGAACGTTCAAGATCACGGCATGGAGCAACAAGTGTTCCCAATCCGTTCTGATCTGTTCCGTGACCTGCCAAAAGAGAAATACAACCTGATCGTATCTAACCCACCATACGTGGATGAGGAAGATATGAACAGCCTGCCAGATGAGTTCACTCACGAGCCAGAACTTGGTCTAGCTGCGGGTACTGACGGCCTGAAACTGGTTCGCCGTATCCTAGCTAACGCGCCAGACTACCTAACTGATGACGGTATTCTTATCTGTGAAGTAGGTAACTCAATGGTTCATATGATGGATCAGTACCCAGAGATTCCATTCACTTGGATTGAATTCTCTAATGGTGGTCACGGTGTATTCATGATCACTCGTGAGCAGCTTGTTGCTTGCGCTGATGAGTTCTCTATCTACAAAGACTAGTTGGTAGCTATTAAGCGAATGACCCGGTCATAGGGCTGTAAGCTTAGAACCTGAAATCTAGTAAGACGTTCGATTTGAAACGTTTTGTTTAAACGCCATGCATTGCTGCATGGCGTTTTTTATTGCCTAGATTAAAGATGTTTGTATTCATATCGAAGACGTTAAGTGCAATATTTAGTTGATTAATATGAGGGCTTATTACATATTGGTGTTTAATATTTAGTCGTTTTAGTGAGTTAAGGAGAATTCACGATGAGCTTTGATACATGGATTTACTATCTGCTAGCCGTGCTGATCTTGACGGCATCCCCAGGCCCGAGTTCTTTATTGTGCATGACCAAAGGAGTGCAATCGGGCTTCAAATTGTCGATATTTACAGCCTTGGGTAGCCTAACAGCGATTACCGGAATCCTCACGCTATCGTTTACGGGACTCGGAGTCATTATTGCCTCTTCTGAAGTGGTATTTAATGTCATTAAATGGACGGGGGCGGCTTATCTTATCTTCCTCGGATGGAAATCGTTGCGCTCGAGTCAGCAAGATTATGACCAACTACCGAGTCAGCAATCAGACTCTAAAGTCGTTAAAGAGAGTATCGTTTCTCACTACGTAAGTGGCTTTATCGTCGGTGCCAGTAATCCTAAAGCGATTCTGTTTTTTACCGCACTTTTCCCGCAGTTTATTGACCCATCACTCGCGCTATTACCGCAGTTTGCTGTGTTTGCTTTAACCTTTGCTGTGATGGAGCTTTCTTGGTTATTGGTCTACGCGTATTTAGGTGCAAAGTCGTCGAACTGGTTGTTCTCGAAAGGCCGAGCTAAGGTTTTCAATCGTGTGACAGGTGGCGTGTTTATTGGAGCTGGAGCGCTGCTTTCAACGACAAGTCGAGCTTAACTCTATGATTTATCGAAGGGGTGAATAGTTACAGAAACTTCTTGGTGCTGTCATAAAAGGTTAACATTAATATGCTTGCTGCTTTTAACAAAAAGCCGATATATTGTAGTTACACCATCACGTTCTCAAGGAGAGGCATATGCAGCATCAAGAAATGATTCAACACAGTAACTTTGGCGTTATCAGCCGTACTTGGATTTTCTCTACCCTTTCTCTAGTGGGTATTCTTGCTCTAATGTAGTCAGCTAAATGGCTCTATATTTCCAGTTTTCATTATGAACATACTTGTAAAAAAGTTTTCAAAGTTAGAACTCTTCCTCCTATAAATGTGGCTTTTCTCACCAGCTTAGCCACTTAACCTCTTCCTAAACGCGTCCTTCTTCTTAGTAAAAACTACATTTCATGGGGCAACAAAGCCAACTTTCGCACAAAGCTAATCGTGTAACCTGATCTGAAGTTGTTACTAAACTGTGATAATCTTAAATTATCTTTTATTTACAGTGTATCTCTCATGTCTGTCTGGGATTCTATTTCATTTAACAATCGATTTACTGCATTACCTCGACTGTTCTATACCCCAATCCAACCAACTCCGTTAAGCAATGTCCAATGGCTCGCCTGGAATCAAAGCCTTGCGACTGAACTCGGCTTTCCGTCATTTGAGAGCGCTTCAGAAGAATTGCTAGATACCTTGTCTGGCAATGTGGAACCAAAGCAATTTTCTCCATTAGCGATGAAATACGCAGGCCATCAGTTTGGTGCTTATAACCCTGATTTGGGCGACGGAAGAGGATTGTTGTTAGCTCAAGTTGTCGCTAAAAGTGGCGAAACGTTCGACTTACACCTAAAAGGTGCGGGGAAAACACCGTATTCGCGCATGGGTGACGGGCGCGCGGTTATCCGTTCGACTGTGCGCGAGTATTTGTGCAGTGAAGCTATGGCGGGGCTCAATATCCCAACCACACGTGCATTAGCAATGATGACCAGTGATACGCCGGTTTACCGAGAGAAGCAAGAATGGGGTGCACTACTGGTGCGTGCTTCTGAATCACATATCCGTTTTGGTCATTTTGAGCACTTGTTTTACACAAATCAGTTGGTTGAACATAAGTTGTTGGCCGACAAAATCATCGAGTGGCACTTCCCTGAGTGCTTAGATGAAGAAAAGCCATACGCTGCTATGTTTAATCAAATTGTTGACCGCACCGCAGAGATGATTGCGTTGTGGCAAGCAAATGGCTTTGCTCACGGGGTGATGAACACGGATAACATGTCGATCATTGGACAAACCTTCGATTACGGTCCATTTGCATTCCTAGATGAATATGACCCGAGATTGATTTGCAATCACTCCGACTATCAAGGGCGTTATGCGTTCAATCAGCAACCAAGAATCGGTATGTGGAACTTATCGGCATTGGCACACTCGTTGTCACCGCTGGTGGAAAGGGCTGATTTAGAGGCGATATTGGAACAATACGAGCCACAAATGAACGGTTATTTCAGCCAACTGATGCGTCGAAAGCTTGGTCTGATTTCCAAGCAAGAAGGCGACAGCCGCTTGTTTGAGTCTATGTTCGAATTGATGTCGCAAAACAAAGTCGATTACCCAAGGTTCTTTAGAACTCTGTCGAACTTAGACACTTTGCCTGCTCAGGAAGTCATTGATTTGGTCATCGATCGTGATGCAGCGAAGCTATGGTTAGATAACTACTTGCAACGTTGTGAACTTGAGGAGAGTTCAGCTACAGAGCGCTGCGAAAAGATGAGGCAGGTAAATCCTAAATACATTCTTAGAAACTATTTGGCTCAACTTGCGATTGAAAAGGCCGAACGTGGTGATAGTAGTGATGTTGATGCTCTGATGGTAGTACTCGCAGACCCATATGCGGAGCACCCTGATTACGAATACTTAGCTGCTTTACCACCGGAATGGGGTAAAAGGATGGAGATTAGCTGCTCGTCTTAAATCGGCTTATCAGTATAAAACCAACAGATAGCGGTCGCTTAGTTGTGATCTCTATCTGTTTGTTCTTCTAATTTTACAAACATATCAATAATCAAATACTCGACCTGCCTATACACTATGTGAATAAGTTGTAAATTTTATAGGTTTGGGCGATGCCAACAAATACTCGAATTCTCGTGGTGGATGATGATCAAGAAATCCGCGAGTTGCTGGAAGAGTACCTTACAAAATCGGGTTTCGATGTCTCTTCGGTTGGAGATGGGGTTGAACTACAAACTCACCTACAGAGCCAAGGTTACCCTGACCTGATACTTCTTGACGTGATGCTTCCCGGTGATGATGGTTTTACCCTGTGTCAGCGCGTCCGTAGAAACTCCAATGTGCCCATCATTATGCTGACTGCAGTGTCCGATGAAACCGATCAGATCATTGGCTTGGAAATTGGCGCCGATGACTATATCGCTAAGCCGTTTAGTCCCCGCCAATTAATGGCACGAATCAAAGCCTTGTTACGACGTGTTCAAGTGGTCGATGACAAGCCGAGTGACGCATTGCCTAAACAGATCATCTTTGGTGATTGGACACTCGATACTCTTGCACACCGAATCTCACACAACGAAAGCGCTGAAGAGATGGATTTGTCGGGCAGTGATTTTTCACTGTTAATGCTGTTCCTAACGCGCCCAAACGAAGTACTAGACCGAGATACTATCTCTTTTGCGACCAGAGGGCGTGAAGCACTGCCTTTTGAGCGTGGCATTGATGTTCAGTTAAGCCGTTTGAGAAGCAGGTTAGGAGATAGCGCTAAATACCCGCACTACATCAAAACCATGCGTGGTAACGGCTATATCTTGGCTGTACCTGTGCATTATGAGCACTGAGTAAGAAGTCCGTATGAAGTGGTTGAGAAGTTTAAAGCCAAACTCGTTAGTTGCTAGAACCTTGCTTTTGACCTTGCTAGCCGTCGTCATCGCACAAGGCATTGCAACGTCGATTTGGTATAGCGAATCCAAACAGAAAGAGTTAGAAGGTATTCGTTCTGCTTCATCGAGTATGGCGAACATGTTTGCTTCAACAGTGACCTTCTTTCAGTCTCTGCCCGTCAAATATCGCCATATCGTGTTAGACCAAATTCGAAACATGGGCGGCACGCGATTCTTCGTCTCTTTCAATAAAGAGGCATTGATTGTTGAGCCGATCCCCGATACCCGCTTAAAAACGGCATCGATAGAAGCGATAGAGAGTGTTTTGAGTAGCAAGCTTAACAAGGTGGAATCAGTTCGTGTCGACTTTTCTCGCCCAGAGCATCTTCGTTTGCTTAAAAATGACATCTATTTGAGCGATCTCCCGCGATCGTGGGCGCATCATACCTTAACTTTAGAGCCTCTTAATCCGCCTATTTTGGTTGTTCAGATTGAGCTAGCCAGTCACGAATGGGTTTACATTGCAGCACTGTTGCCAGCACCCTATGTAAAACTGGATGACACCATTCTCGGTCGTGAGCAGGTGATCTTCTTACTCTCTTCAACGTTGATTCTGCTGGTGTTGACCTACTTAATGATTCGCCGCCAAGTGCGCCCGCTTAAAAAGCTCGCGAGGGCCGCTAATGAGATGAGTATGGATATTCAGCAGCCGCCACTTAACGAGGAGGGGGCGACTGAGCTGGTCACGGCGACTCGAGCATTTAATCGCATGCAGCAGCGCATTCGTCGCTATGTGGCCGATAGAGAACACCTTTTCTCTGCTATTTCTCATGATTTAAAAACACCGATCACTCGGCTTAGGCTAAGAGCTGAATTGTTGGAAAGCGAAGTTAAGAAAGAGAAGTTCAACAAGGATTTGGATGAGCTAGAGATGATGGTCAAAGGTGCTCTGCAAGCGGTAAGAGATACGGACCTTCACGAAAACAACGCCATTATCGACCTCAATGACATGGTTGCTTCGGTTATTGAATCGCATAACCAGCATCAAACCTTAGTGGAGTTTGAACCCATTGTGGTTGAGCCGTTAGTCGCTAAACCATTAGCGATTAAACGTGTGCTGACCAATCTTATCGACAATGCAGTGAAATACGGCACATCCGCTAAGGTCGATATCAGTAGCGATTCTGTGTGGGTAATCGTGACGATTCAGGACCACGGTAAAGGAATCCCAGAAGACAAACTTGAGTTGGTGTTTGAACCCTACTTTAGGCTCGCGACCGACGATCAAGGGCACGGTTTAGGGCTCGGAATTTGTCGAAATATCCTGCACGGACACGGCGGAGATCTCATTATTCGCAACTCCCCTCAAGGTGGTTTAGAAGCCAAAGTCTATATCCCACGTGGCCTTGAAGTGTAATGTAACAATTGTGTTACATTGAGCTTACCTTTTGTTTCAATCTTATAAATCAGAATAAGTAGACTCTTTATTGAACCGGGCGTCGAGTCCGCTAAACATGGAAGATTATAATGAAAATCAATAAAACCCTACTTACTCTATCTCTTCTTGCTGCCTCAACATTTTCTCAAGCAGGTGAAGTGGAAGTACTTCACTGGTGGACTGCTGGTGGTGAAGCTAAATCCGCTGCAGTACTTAAAGAGATGATTGAAGAACAAGGTCATACTTGGAAAGATTTCGCTGTTGCTGGTGGTGGCGGCGAAAGTGCGATGACCGTTTTAAAAACTCGAGCAGTATCTGGTAATCCACCATCTGCCGCGCAGATCAAAGGTCATGATATTCAGGAGTGGGGTGGTTTAGGTTTTCTAACGTCTCTCGATGCAACCGCGAAACAAGAAAAGTGGGATGACTTACTTCCTGCTGTTGTTACCAAAGTAATGAAATGGGACGGTGAGTACGTAGCCGTTCCTGTGAACGTTCACCGTGTTAACTGGCTTTGGGCAAACCCAGAAGTACTCGAAAAATCAGGTGTGACGGTTCCAACTACCTTAGATGAGTTCTTTGTTGCCGCAGACAAGATCAAAGCGGCTGGCTTCATTCCACTGGCTCACGGTGGTCAACCTTGGCAAGACGCTACGGTATTCGAAGCTGTAGCACTTGATGTACTAGGCAGTGAAGATTACAACAAAGCGTTCGTTGATCTGGATATGGACGTGTTATCTGGCGACAAAATGGTGGAAGTGTTCACCAAGTTCAAAAAGATGCGTGACTACATCGACAGCAACTCTCCAGGTCGTGACTGGAACGTAGCAACCTCAATGGTTATCAATGGTGAAGCAGCAATGCAAATCATGGGTGACTGGGCGAAGGGCGAGTTTACAGCGGCAGGTAAAGTGCCAGGTAAAGACTACATCTGTGCACCAGCTCCGGGCACTGACGGCCAATTTACCTTCAATATCGATAGCTTTGCCTTCTTCGAGCTAGGCGATAAAGAGAATCAAAAAGCGCAACAAGATCTTGCGAAAACCATTCTTACTAAAGACTTCCAAGAGGTCTTCAACCTAAACAAAGGCTCGATTCCAGTACGTCTTGATATGGACATGTCTAAGTTCGACCAATGTGCGTTGGATTCAATGGCAACCTTCAAAGCAAGTGCGGAATCTGGCGACCTTGTACCGAGTATGGCTCACGGCCTAGCAACGACAAGCTACGCTCAAGGCGCTATCTATGACGTTGTGACCAACTTCTTCAATGAGAAAGATGCTGATCCTAAAGAGGCAGCAGCTAAGTTAGCGAAAGCAGTAAAAGCCGCTATCTAATCTCATTTGGTCTAGTACCAAACCCCCAGGGTGGGTAGGTTCGTGGCGAGCCTATCCGCTCTTCACCTCAATTCTGATATGCGTGATGCTGATGTGGTGCCGAGAGGTAAGCCATTGGCTTAATTGTGCAACAAGGAAAAGTTATGGAGCATGTTTTGACTGAGTCGACTCCAAAACCGACAAGGAGCCAGCCTGCACCAAAGCCCAGTTTTGCTGACAGGTTACAACATTGGTTACCTAAGATTGTGCTGGCACCGACCGCGTTGGTGACCGTGGTATGTATCTACGGCTATATATTCTGGACGGCAGCGCTGTCGTTTACTAATTCTCGATTTCTACCGAGTTTCAACTTTGTTGGCTTTGCTCAATATGAAAAGCTGATGGAGAACGACCGCTGGATCACCTCAATCACTAATCTCGGTGTGTTTGGAATCCTATTCATGGTGATTGCTATCGTCTTGGGTGTCGGTTTGGCGATTTTGCTTGACCAAAACATCCGTCAAGAAGGCGCGATTCGTACCATCTATTTATATCCAATGGCGCTGTCATTCATCGTGACGGGTACCGCTTGGAAGTGGATTTTGAATCCGGGCCTAGGCATTGAGAAATTGATGCAAGATTGGGGCTTTACCGACTTTAAATTTGACTGGTTGGTGGACTCTGAAATGGCGGTCTACACCTTAGTGATTGCCGCGCTTTGGCAGTCGTCAGGCTTTGTGATGGCGATGTTCTTAGCTGGCCTGCGTGGTATCGATTCCTCCATCATTAAAGCCGCACAAATTGATGGGGCAAGCTTACCCACTATTTATCTCAAAATCATTTTACCTTGCTTGCGACCTGTGGTTTTCAGCGCGGTGATCATAACTTCTCACATTGCGATTAAGAGCTTCGACCTTGTGACGGCGATGACAGCAGGTGGACCAGGGTATTCCTCGGATCTTCCGGCGCTATTTATGTATGCACACTCATTTACACGTGGACAAATCGGCCTCGGTGCCGCCAGTGCGATGATGATGCTTGCCGGTATCTTAGCGATTCTCGTGCCTTATCTTTACTCTGAACTTAGGGAGAAAAAGTCATGATGAATAACATCAATTTTGCTCGAATGTTTATCTATTCAGCACTGCTTTTCTTCTGTTTGGTGTATTTGATGCCACTGTTCGTGATGGTGCTGACCTCGTTCAAAACTCTGCCTGATATCAAGGCGGGTAACTTGATGAGCTTACCGAAAGAGTGGGTGTTTGATGCTTGGTATAAAGCGTGGGACACCGCTTGTACTGGCGTGAAATGTGAAGGCATCAAAGGCTACTTCTGGAACTCGTTCCAAATGGTGATTCCTGCGGTTGCGATCTCAACATTGCTCGGTGCATTTAATGGTTATGTCGTGACGAAATGGCAATTCAGAGGTTCAAACCTGTTCTTTAGTTTGTTGTTATTTGGCTGCTTTATTCCATTCCAAGTGGTGTTGCTGCCAATGGCAACCATGTTAGGAAAAATGGGTTTGGCAAACACAACTATCGGCTTAGTGATTGTGCATGTTATCTATGGCATGGCATTTACGACTCTGTTTTTCCGGAACTTCTACATCTCGATTCCTGATGAATTGATCAAAGCGGCAAAGCTTGATGGCGCTGGCTTCTTTACCATCTTCTTCAAGATCTTATTACCGATCTCCACGCCGATCATTATGGTGACGGTGATCTGGCAGTTTACTGCTATTTGGAATGACTTCTTGTTTGGAGTGGTCTATTCCGGCTCAGAAACTCAGCCGATTACCGTGGCATTAAATAACTTGGTGAACACCAGCACTGGCGTTAAAGAATACAACGTCGATATGGCAGCTGCGATCATCGCCGCACTGCCAACGCTGTTGGTGTATGTCTTCGCAGGAAAATATTTTGTTCGTGGCCTAACGGCAGGATCAGTAAAAGGATAATTACCCATGGCAACATTAGATTTAAAACAGATCCGTAAAACCTATCGCAACGCGGACAACGAAACGTTAAAGGGCATCGACATTAGTATCGATTCGGGGGAGTTCTTGATACTTGTCGGCCCTTCGGGGTGTGGAAAATCCACCCTAATGAATACCATTGCTGGGCTAGAAAACATTAGTTCAGGTGAAATCGTGATTGATGGTGTCGACGTGGCTCAGGTTGAGCCCAAAGACCGCGACATCGCGATGGTGTTCCAGTCGTACGCACTTTACCCAAACATGACGGTACGTGGCAATATCGCCTTCGGCTTGAAGATCCGTAAGATGCCTCAAGACGAGATCGATGCTGAGGTGAATCGAGTCGCTGAAATGTTGCAAATCGAACAACTGCTGGACCGCAAACCATCACAGCTATCGGGTGGTCAGCGTCAACGTGTCGCGATGGGGCGTGCTTTAGCGCGTCGTCCTAAGCTGTACTTGTTTGATGAGCCACTTTCTAACTTGGATGCCAAGCTACGTGTGGAAATGCGCCATCAGATTAAGCGTCTGCATCAAAAGCTCAGCACCACGATTGTTTATGTAACCCATGACCAAATCGAGGCAATGACGCTGGCTGATCGTATCGCAGTAATGAAAGATGGTGAACTGCAACAGTTAGGCACACCACAAGAGATCTACACTAAGCCAAGCAACATGTTTGTGGCAGGCTTTATGGGGTCACCATCGATGAACTTCATCAAGACCATGGTGGATCTCGACGAAGAGCAGAACCCGATCATCAAGGTTATTGGTACGGCTGATCAGGAGCACCATATTCGTCTGCCGCAAAGCATGCGCGAACAAGATGGCAAAGAAGTGGTGATTGGCCTTCGCCCAGAGCACATTACTGAGCAACAAGGCGATGATCTATCAGCAACCACTCAACTGGACTTACAACTGGAAGTGCTAGAACCGACAGGGCCAGATACGATAGCGATGGTGAAAGTGAACGACCAAGAAGTGGCTTGTCGCTTGTCGCCGGAATTTGAAGTGTCAGTTGGGCAAATGGCGCCGCTGCATTTTGATTTATCAAAGGCGGTATTCTTTGATGCTCAGACTGAAGCGAGAATTGATTTCTAGTTTTTGAGTCGGTCGCTCAATTAAAGGCTAAGCTTAAAATAAGGCAGTATCACCAATTCGTAATTGATAATGTGATGTTGCCTTTTTGTTGTTTTAGCTCGTTTTATTTCCTCATGAAAACAGAGGGATAAACGAGATAATCAGATTAACTGAAATAATATCGCCAATTAGTCACGGTTAGCTCTATAAAGCGGACTGAGAACAGCGTAGGATCGCGCTACTTTAGACCCAATACTAGGTGCACTTTTGTGCATAGACAGAATAAAACATGAAACTAACAGCAAAACCCTCCGCTAGTAACGCTCTACTTATCTCTATTACGACACCTGATTTTAAAGGTGACGAAGCAAAAGAGTCTCTTGCTGAACTTGCTCGATTAGTGACAACCCTAGGGTTTAAAGTGGTCGGTACTCAGTCACAACACCACAGTTCAACCCAACGACAAAACGTATTGGGTGCCGGTAAGCTTGCAGAAATTGCTCACCTAACCGGTTACCAAGGTTCGATTCAAGAAGTGGAAGACGAAGACTTCATTGATGAGTCTTTTGATTTTCATGCTGGTATTGATGAACTCGATTTTGACGACCTGCCATCTGAAGAGGTGGAGTTTGGTACTGCTGATGTTGTGGTATTTGACTGTGATTTGAGCCCATCTCAACTACGCAATGTTGAGGCTCACTTAGGTGTCGAAGTGTTTGACCGCACCGGTATCATCATCGAAATTTTCAGTCGCCACGCTCGCACTCGTACCGCACGTCTGCAAGTAGAAATTGCTCGTCTAAATTACTTAGTACCTCGACTTCGTGAAACAGCCGACGGTGACAAAGAACGTCAAATGGGTCAGGGTGCTGGTGAAACCTCACTAGAGCTTGACCGTCGTAAAGTTCGAGACCAAATTGCTGCGCTTAAGCGTGAGCTGGTAAGTGTACAAGATGAAATGAAGAACCGACGCACACAGCGTTCGGAACTTTTCACTGTTGCTCTGGTTGGTTACACCAACGCGGGTAAATCTTCGATGATGCGTGCAATGACCGCAACCGAAGTGAGTGGTGAAGACAAGCTGTTCGCAACCCTAGATACCACGGTTCGTGCACTTCAGCCGATCACTCAGCCGCGTATCTTAGTGTCAGATACGGTTGGTTTTATCAAGAAGCTGCCACATGATCTGGTTGCTTCATTCCACTCAACGCTTGCAGAAGCACACGACGCGTCACTACTGCTTTATGTGGTTGATGCGTCTGACGTTTCATTCCGCGCGCAGCTTGATGTGGTACATGAAGTATTAGCGCAAGTGGGTGTTGAAGGCAGTGAAAAACTCTTGGTACTCAACAAGTGCGATAGATTGAGTGAAGAGCAGCAGCTTGCGTTGATGGACGAATTCCCTGATGCAATGCTGACCTCGACTCGTGACCCGCTCGATATCACTAAACTGCACAAGTACATCGTGGGTGTGGCTGAGCAAGGAATGATCGAAGAAGAGATCACCATTCCTTATTCTGGGCAAGGCATCATCGGTGAGATCCGCTCTAATATGAGTGTGGTGAAGGAAGAGTACGACTACGAGTGCATTAAGCTGACAGTACGTTCAAGTGCTATTGATTTAGCAAGACTTAAAAAGCGTATGCAGAACTCGTAATCATCTGTTTCAGATAATATTTCAATATCCTATTAAGATAACCAGCTCTAAAGAATCTCTATATAAGGCTGCCATTTTGTTTACCGAAGTGGTGGCCTTTATTTTTCCTCCTAACCTTTATTTGTCCTCTAAACCTCTATTTCATCATTGATAGTTTGGTCAACTCTCACCCATTTATAAATTTTCTATGGGTCATTTTCCACCCATTAATATTATTGGCTGAGCTCCCTGATGAGCGGCTCGATATTACCAAGCCTTATGGTTAAAGGGTTGTTAATGATTTGTGTCAATATGGCGCGCTAATTGCCTTAGTGAAAGCACGCAGTTCCCATTGAAGGGCTGCTTTGTTTACTAAGGAGAATAATAATGTTTAAGCCTCTTACCCTGCTGTCTGTATCTGCTCTGGCACTCACCAGTTTTAATGCTGCTGCAAACTGTGATCCAGGTGAAATCGTGATTAAATTCAGTCATGTAACCAATACGGATAAACACCCGAAAGGCATCGCTGCTTCTCTACTTGAAGAGCGAGTAAACACGGAAATGAATGGTAAAGCTTGTATGCAAGTTTTCCCTAACTCGACGCTTTACGATGATAACAAGGTACTGGAAGCCCTGTTAAATGGTGATGTTCAAATGGCGGCACCTTCGTTGTCTAAATTTGAGAAGTTCACTAAGAAATACCGCATTTTTGACCTTCCGTTCCTGTTTGAAGATGTAGAAGCCGTTGACCGTTTCCAAAACTCAGAATCTGGTGAAAAGCTGAAGAACGCAATGAAGCGTCGTGGTCTTCAAGGTTTGGCATTCTGGCACAATGGCATGAAGCAGATGTCTGCGAACAAGCCACTACTAACCCCTGCAGATGCAGAAGGTTTGAAGTTCCGTGTTCAAGCGTCAGACGTATTGGTAGCTCAGTTTGAGCAGTTAGGTGCTAACCCTCAGAAAATGTCGTTCAAAGAAGTATATGGCGGCCTGCAAACTAAGGTTATCGATGGTCAAGAGAACACTTGGTCAAACATCTACGGTAAGAAGTTCTTCGAAGTACAAGACGGCGTGACTGAAACCAATCACGGCATTTTGGATTACCTAGTGGTAACGTCAAACGACTTCTGGAAAGACCTACCTGAAGATGTACGTACACAGCTTGGCACCATCGTCCAAGAAGTCTCTGAAACTCGTAACGCTGAATCTTCAAAAGTTAACCTAGCGAACAAAAACAACATCATCGAAGCTGGTGGTGAGGTTCGTACGTTGACGCCTGAACAGCGTCAAGCATGGGTAACAGCACTTCAACCAGTATGGAAGAAGTTTGAAAAAGACATCGGTTCAGATCTTATCGATGCAGCATTAGCTTCAAACCAATAACACCGCTATAGGGCGGCGGCTCCCTACCGCTGCCCTTTATTAAAACAATTATAAGCGGAGCATTTTATGGAACAGTCTCAAATGGAACAGTCTTTATTTTCCAAAGTCGGAAGAGTCACCGATTTAATTGAAGAGTCTTTAATAGCCTTCTTTCTGGGTGCAATGACCCTACTAACTTTTGCGAACGTGGTCTTTCGATACGCGTTCAATGACAACATTTTATGGGCATTGGAACTGACGGTATTCATGTTTGCATGGATGGTACTGGTTGGCGCTTCTTACGGCGTTAAAAAGCACTTTCACATTGGTGTTGATGTCATCATCAACCTTGCCCCTGAAAAGCTACGCAAAGTGTATGCGTTAATTGCCGTCACTAGCTGCCTTGCCTTTTCAATCTTACTTCTCATCGGCTCATGGAATTATTGGTACCCATTCGCGACTGATCGCGCATGGTATGAAACCGATGATATTCCAATGCCAGAGATACTGCAGTTCTTAGCTGACTGGCTGAATGAAGGTGAGCGATACGAGAAACTACCACGCTTTATCCCTTACATGGCGTTGCCGATTGGTATGGCATTACTAACGTTCCGATTCATCCAAGTTGCTTACCAAGTTGTGACGGGCAAACTCGACCGCATGATTGCAGGTCATGAAGCCGAAGAAGAGTTGGATGCGTTGAAAGCGGATGTACTTGCGGGTTCTGACGAAGACGCGACTGCAGTATTGGATTCGACTACGAACAACAAGACCAGCGCGTCGGGTACAAAGCCTAACGGTAAGGAAGACTAATCATGGCAATGTTATTTCTATTTTTGATGGTAATTGCTTTTATGTTGGTCGGTGTGCCAATTGCGATTTCCTTAGGTTTATCAAGCATCTTGTTTTTGTTGATGCATTCAGATGCGTCATTGGCATCGGTCGCACAAACTCTGTTTAACGCCTTTGCTGGCCACTACACATTGTTAGCGATTCCTTTCTTTATCTTGGCCTCGAGCTTTATGTCTACTGGTGGCGTGGCGAAACGAATTATCCGCTTTGCTATCGCGATGGTTGGCTGGTTCCGCGGTGGCTTGGCGATGGCATCGGTTGTGGCATGTATGATGTTCGCAGCGTTGTCTGGCTCTTCACCTGCGACGGTAGTGGCGATCGGTAGTATCGTTATCGCAGGTATGATCAAAAACGGTTATTCGAAAGAGTTTGCTGCAGGGGTTATCTGTAATGCAGGTACTTTGGGTATTTTGATCCCGCCATCGATCGTAATGGTGGTATACGCGGCGGCAACCGATGTATCGGTAGGTCGTATGTTCCTTGGTGGCGTGATCCCGGGTTTGTTGGCGGGTGTGATGTTGATGATCGCTATCTACATTGCAGCACGCATTAAGAAGATTCCAGCGCAACCATTTGTGGGTTGGGGTGAGATGTTCGCAGCCGCTAAAGACGCAAGCTGGGGTTTGCTACTGATCGTCATCATTCTTGGTGGTATCTACGGTGGTATCTTTACCCCGACAGAAGCAGCAGCAGTAGCGGCGGTGTATGCCTTCTTTATTGCCAACTTTATCTATAAAGACATGGGGCCGTTTGCGGATAAGAGCAACACCAAGCCAGCGCTGGTTAAAGTGTTCCAAACCTTCTTTCATAAAGATACCAAAGACACACTCTATGATGCGGGTAAGCTGACGATCATGCTGCTGTTTATCATTGCTAATGCTCTGATTTTGAAGCACGTGCTGACAGAAGAACGTATACCTCAGATGATTACCGAATCTATGCTCTCTGCGGGCTTAGGGCCGATCACCTTCTTGATTGTGGTGAACGTACTGCTCTTGATTGGTGGTCAGTTCATGGAGCCATCAGGCCTTCTGATCATCGTTGCTCCGCTAGTATTCCCAATTGCTATTGCACTCGGTATTGACCCAATTCACCTTGGCATCATGATGGTGGTGAACATGGAAATAGGGATGATAACACCGCCAGTGGGACTCAACTTGTTTGTAACTGCAGGGGTTGCCAAGATGTCGATGATGAATGTGGTCAAAGCGGCGCTGCCTTGGGTTGGCGTAATGTTCCTGTTCTTGATAATCGTAACTTACGTGCCTTGGGTATCGACATGGTTACCAACCACCTTGATGGGACCGGAGATCATAACCAAGTAGTTGCTTGAACGTTTCATTGACATGGCATTCAATTCATAAAAAATGAGGAGGTCTTTAGACCTCCTCATCTATGTGTCTTCCTCGCTTAACATGAGGATTGATCTGTTCGTATAGCGCTCTTTTCGCTTCCAATTCCGGCGTGTTTAAGTCGAGATGTTCATCGGTATAGTAAATGCCATCTATCTCGAAAGTGTCGCTAATCGAAGGAACTCTAGTTTTCTCACCCATAGCCATATCCTTATTATATTTATTGCATAACATCCTGTTATTGAAATAAGTATAGGTGATCTTGCTCGCAAATCTAATTTAGTTTGGTTCCGCCTTAAATGACTCTTTAGATAGCTGATGTTTTTGCATCTTATCGTAGAGTGTTTTTCTTGGTAGCTGCAGCCTTTCCATTGTCTCTTTGATACTACCGTTACATTCGATAAGCACTTGCTTTAACGTGTTTTTTTCAAATTCTGATACTAACTCGGCCAAAGACATTTGTTGGGCGGTTGTATTAGCGTTATCTGATAGGTGAGAAAGCTTACCTAAAAGGACAAAACGTTCTGCAGTGTTACGTAATTCACGCACATTTCCCGGCCAATCATGCGCTAAAAGGGCGTGTAATTCACTTTGTGGTAGAGCAGGGGCGGTTTTGCCATAGCGAGCGGCAGCGACCAACAAGAAGTGGTGGAACAGGGCTGGGATGTCTTCTTGTCTGCTTCTCAACGGTGGTAAATCTAAGGTCACAACGTTAAGTCGATAATAGAGATCCTGGCGGAAAGTACCTTCTTCAGCAGCCTTCTTTAGGTCGACTTTAGTGGCCGCAATCACGCGGATATCCAGAGGTACCAATCCGTTTGAGCCCACCCTTTCGATAACGCGTTCTTGCAACACACGTAGTAGGCGTATCTGTGCTTGCATCGGCATAGATTCTATTTCATCCAAGAACAGGGTTCCGCCCTGAGCAAACTCAAACTTACCCACGCGTTTACTCTCTGCACCTGTGAATGCGCCTTTTTCATGACCGTAGAGCTCACTCTCAATTAGGTTTTCAGGAACGGCACCACAGTTTACAGCGACAAAGTTTTGTTCTCTGCGGCTGCTTTGCTCATGCAGGGAGCGCGCGACCAGCTCTTTACCTGTGCCTGTCTCTCCAAACAACAAGATATCGGCGTTGGTGTCAGCGACATGGGTAATCACAGAGCGAAGCTCAGTCATGGATTGAGTATCACCAATGATTCTTGGTCCAAGGGTTTTACTGGCTTTGAGTGAGCGTTTGAGTTCAAGGTTTTCCAAGGTCAGCTGGCGCTTTTCAATGGCGCGTTTGGTTGTCTCTATTAAGCGTTCATTGGCAAAAGGCTTCTCGATAAAATCGTAGGCGCCGTCTTGAATCGCTTGCACCGCCATCGAGATGTCACCGTGCCCTGTGATCATGATGACGGGAATCTCTTTGTCTTTATGCATGACAGTGTTGAGCAAGTCATGGCCAGAGATACCGGGTAGACAGATATCGGTAATGATCACATGAGGTAACCCGTTCTCTTGAATCGCGAGCAAAGCTGATTCCGCATCGGGAAAGAATTCGGCGTCAATATCCGCGAGCTCAAAACTCTGTTCAATCGCTATTCTTAGGTCGGATTCATCATCAATGAAATAGACGTGACACATAGTTAATCCTTTACTCTTTTCTACTAATTATTGCTGAGTTTTTGTTCGCTCTTATTTGAGTGGGCGAATCTCAGTCTGTTGTTTTTGCTTCGTGTGTTGGTGCTTATTCTTTTGTCTTTGCAGTTCTTGCTCTTACTGTTGCTCAATAACGGGTAACTCAATGCTAAATCGAGCACCACCTTGTGGACTGGTTCCCGTCGTGAGCTTGCCGTTGATCCCACTGATTATTTGCTGAGATATCGATAAGCCTAACCCAAGCCCGTTCTTCTTGGTGGTATGGAAAGGCTCGAAAAAGTTACCGCTTGATGAAGACGTAAAGCCAGGCCCGTTGTCATCGATGTGAATCAGTAGCGTGTTATCTTGAGCCTCATCCGTTTCTTTGATTTCTAACAAGATGGCTAATTGCTTATCGTCTTGCTCTTCCATTGCCTGAACAGCATTAGTGAGTAGGTTGATGATGACTTGTTCCAGTTGAATGGCGTTAGCGAGTACACAGACATCGAAGGTTTCGGGCAGCTCATTAAGCTTAACTCGCTCGCTTTTGAACTGTGGCTTCATCAGTTCTTTAGATGAGTGAAGAATGGGCAGTATTTGTAAGGTGTGCAGCTCTTCGGCGGTCGATTTTTTAGCAAAGGAGCGAAGCTGGTGGCTGATTTTCGCCATACGATCGGTGAGTGCTGAAATACGCGATAAGTTGTCATCGACTCGATCTATTTTCTCTTTGGCCAGAAACAGTCGCCCATTGTCGGCGTAGCTGCGAATGGCCGCGAGAGGGTTGTTCAACTCATGACTAATACTGGCTGACATCTGACCTAATACCGCTAGCTTGGCTGCTTGAATGAGCTCGTCTTGGGTGTGTCTCAATACTCGCTCGGTTTCGATACGTTGCTTGATCTCTCCATGCAACTCAGAGGTTCTTTCGAGTACTTGAAACTCTAGTTTCTGATTCGCTTCAGACTGTAATCTGTCGATCTGAGCGCGTCGGTGTTGGCGATGAAGGTTAAGCTGAATGACCAGATAAATGATCGCGAATACTAAGCTTAATACCACCATGTAGGCTACCAAATCCCACCAAACCAAGTGTGTAGGAGAGAAGACCCTGACCGTTAATCCAGGGTCAGGTAGAAAGCGTGAAGAGGTAAAAAACTTTTCTCTAACTAAAGGATGAGATGAACGAATGCTGCTGGTCGCGCCCTCTAGATCGCCAGAGAAGTGAAGGCTTTCAATCTGGGTATCGAGATATTGCTGATTCTCCCGAATGCGAGCTTGTTGTGCATTATCGAGAGGCTGAAGACTTTTGAATAGCCATTCAGGATTGCTAGACATAAAGATAATCTGGTCTTTATCATCCGCGACAAAAAAGCTCTGTTTGCCTTGCCAGCTTGCTTCTATCGAAGATAAATCCATTTTTACCACAATTACACCAATGATTTCAGCAGCATAAGAGACCGGGTAAGAGTAATAGTAGCCTCTCTTTCCTGAAGTCGAACCTAAAGCAAAGTACTGCTTTTCATGTCCTTGAATGGCTTGTTGGTAATAAGGGCGAAAGGCAAAGTTACGCCCAACAAAAGAATGTTTTAGATTCCAGTTACTGGCTGCGATAGTGGTACCGATGCTATCCAATAAATAGGTGTCAGACGCCTGAATAACAGTGTTGACGTGCTCTAGATAGCGATTGGTGAGTTCAATTTGAGCAGTGTTGCTTGGTGAGTGCAGGGCATCAACTAGCTCTTTATCCTTCGAAAGTAGCTCAGGGATATGGGCAAACTTATCCAATTGGCTGGCAATGTGGACGGAAAAGCGGTCTAAGTTAGATTGGTGATCATTTAACAAACTTTGATGGCTCGTATTCCATACCCAGTGACCACCAAGGATCATCAAGACGCTGTAGGCGATCAATAACAGGATACGAATTCTCGAAGCTTGAAACATGTTGGTTCTCCGCTAAATCGGGGCGACAATATAAAGCCTGCTTTCTCTCATTCATCACAGCAATTAGCGGTAGTTTTTGCTGAAAATAGAGAGCTAGTAGATGGAGTTAGGTTAAGGCTTTGTAACGGAGATTGTTGAAAAAGTTATCGACTCTGAGGGGTAAAACAAGAGCAAGATCTCTTTTTAAGGTTTTTAGCAAAAAAAGCCCTCGATTCCCTTGAAAAAGTCGCTATTGTCCCCATTTCTGTTGTGCTAAGTGATGTTCTGAACGTTTTTGTATCATTTAGTTGGACGAATTTAGAGCATTCATCATCAAGCAGAGGTGAACGGCTCGACAGAGATTAAACAGATCGCTAGAATGTCGCGTCTAAAATTTCTGTCCTGAGGCTAATCGGAGATACCTTTCTTGTTTCCGAAAACAAGCTTCGCTGCTTTTTATTAGCCAGTGAAAACTGAGCTCTTAACAAGTATGTGAAGATGAAGATATCGCTGATTAGTCTGGTGTTTGGTTGAATGATCAATTCAAACATCAATGCTCGATTTTAAATTAGGTGTTCGGATAGAGCACTACACAAGGATGCAGCCAACAACGCCGGCTTTTGAATTAAAGCCAAGTTACGGCTCATATGCTCAGATTACTGAGCCAGTTTTGAGGTTTATATAATGCAAGTTACTGTTGAAACGCTAGAAGGCCTAGAGCGCCGTCTTAATATTACTGTTCCTGCTGCTAACATCGAAGATGCAGTTACAGCTGAACTACGCAACATCGCGAAAAACCGTCGTTTCGATGGTTTCCGTAAAGGCAAAGTGCCAATGAAGATGGTTGCTAAAATGTACGGCAAAGCAGTACGTCAAGACGTGATGGGCGAAGTAATGCAACGTCACTTCATCGAAGCGATCGTTAAAGAGAAAATCAACCCAGCTGGCGCACCAACTTTCGCACCAGTTGAAAACAACGAAGGCGCTGACCTAGTATTCAACGCAACTTTTGAAGTTTACCCAGAAGTTGAGCTGAAAGGTCTAGAAAACATCACTGTTGAGAAACCAGCAGTAGAAGTTAAAGACGCAGACGTTGAAGAGATGATCGAAACTCTACGTAAGCAACAAGCAACTTGGACTGAAGTTGACACTGCAGCTGACGCTGGTTCTCGTGCAACTATCGACTTCGTTGGTTCTATCGACGGTGAAGAGTTCGAAGGCGGTAAAGCTGAGAACTTCCCACTAGAGATGGGCGCTGGTCGCATGATCCCTGGTTTTGAAGACGGTATCGTTGGTAAAACAGCAGGTATGGAATTCGAAATCGACGTAAACTTCCCAGAAGATTACCACGCTGAAAACCTAAAAGGTAAAGCAGCTAAGTTTGCAATCAAAGTAAACAAAGTTGAAGCTCGTGAACTTCCAGAACTAAACGAAGAATTCGTTGCTAAGTTCGGCGCAACTGACGGCGTTGAAGGTCTTAAAGCTGAAGTTCGTAAGAACATGGAGCGTGAGCTTAAGCAAGCTGTTAAGAACCGCATCAAAGAGCAAGCTATCGACGGTCTAGTTAACGAAAACAACATCGACGTACCTTCTGCTCTAATCGATCAAGAGATCGGTGTTCTACGTCAACAAGCTGCTCAACGTTTCGGTGGCAACACTGAAGCTGCTGACCAACTTCCACGTGAGCTGTTCGAAGAGCAAGCTAAACGTCGCGTAGTTGTAGGTCTTCTACTTGGTGAAGTAATCAAGACTGAAGAGCTAAAAGCTGATGACGAGAAAGTTAAAGCTATCATCGAAGAGATGGCTACAGCATACGAAGATCCATCTGAAGTTATTGCTTACTACGAGCAAAACGAGCAAATGATGAACAACATGCGCAACGTTGCTCTAGAAGAGCAAGCTATTGATGCAATCATCGCTAAAGCTCAAGTTTCTGATAAAGAAGTTAGCTTCAACGAGCTAATGAATCAGCAACCTGCTTAATATAGTAATATCTGACGTAGAAGGTTGACGTACGGTCGACAATTCTGCTAACAATGGTCCGTATGATTTTATCATTCGGGCCATTTATTTTAGGGACATAAGAATATGAGCTACCAAGAAAAAAATACAATGCCATCGATTATGGACGCACTAGTTCCTATGGTGGTTGAACAGACTTCCCGTGGTGAACGTTCTTACGATATTTATTCTCGTCTATTAAAAGAACGAATCATTTTCTTAACAGGTCAAGTGGAAGACCACATGGCAAATCTTGTCGTGGCTCAACTGCTTTTCTTGGAATCTGAAAACCCAGACAAAGATATCTACCTTTACATCAACTCACCTGGCGGTAGCGTAACAGCAGGCATGTCTATCTACGACACAATGCAGTTCATCAAGCCAAACGTGAGCACAGTATGTATGGGGCAAGCTTGCTCTATGGGTGCATTCTTACTAGCGGGTGGTACTCCAGGTAAGCGTCACGTGCTTCCAAACTCACGTGTAATGATTCACCAGCCACTTGGCGGCTTCCAAGGCCAAGCGTCTGATATTCAGATTCACGCGCAAGAGATCCTAACGATCAAACAAAAGCTAAACAAACTATTGGCAGAGCACACAGGCCAGCCTCTAGAAGTTGTTGAGCGTGATACAGATCGTGACAATTTCATGTCTGCTGATCAAGCAGTAGAATACGGTTTAGTGGATTCAGTTCTTAATCACCGCGGTCAATAATTGCAGGGCAATTGTTTGACGCAAAGTGATGCAAATTGATATACACTCAAACCATAGAGAGTAAAGGCTAAGAGGTTAGCGAATGACAGATAAAAGCAAAGAGGGTGGTAGCGGTAAACTGCTTTACTGCTCTTTCTGTGGCAAAAGCCAGCACGAAGTTCGCAAGTTAATCGCAGGTCCTTCTGTTTACATTTGTGATGAATGTGTCGATCTTTGTAACGACATTATTCGTGAAGAAATCAAAGATGTTCTTCCTAAGAAAGAGTCTGAATCGCTGCCAACGCCGCGTGAGATTCGTGAGCACCTTGATGACTATGTAATCGGTCAAGAATACGCGAAAAAAGTGCTAGCAGTTGCAGTATATAACCACTACAAGCGTTTACGTAATGGTGATACGACAGCTGAAGGCGTAGAACTAGGTAAGAGTAACATTCTTCTTATCGGTCCTACTGGTAGTGGTAAAACACTACTGGCTGAAACACTGGCTCGTTTCCTAGACGTTCCTTTCACAATGGCGGATGCAACCACACTAACCGAAGCGGGTTACGTGGGTGAAGATGTTGAAAACATCATCCAGAAGTTGCTTCAGAAATGTGATTACGACGTAGCGAAAGCGGAACGCGGCATTGTTTACATCGATGAAATCGATAAGATTTCTCGTAAAGCTGAAAACCCATCAATCACGCGTGACGTGTCTGGTGAAGGTGTACAGCAAGCTCTACTAAAACTTGTTGAAGGTACAGTTGCTTCTGTTCCACCACAAGGTGGTCGTAAGCATCCACAGCAAGAGTTCTTGCAAGTGGACACGTCTAAGATTCTATTTATCTGTGGTGGTGCATTTGCCGGCCTAGATAAAGTGATTGAACAACGTGTAGAGACAGGTTCAGGTATCGGTTTTGGCGCTGAAGTGCGTTCAAAAGACGAAACCAAAACTATTGGTGAACTGTTCACTCAAGTAGAACCTGAAGATCTAGTGAAGTACGGTCTAATTCCAGAATTCATTGGTCGTCTACCTGTTACGACAACACTGACAGAGCTTGATGAAGAAGCGCTAATCCAAATCCTTTGTGAACCAAAGAATGCACTTACTAAACAGTACGCAGCATTATTTGAGCTAGAGGATACAGAGCTTGAGTTCCGCGAAGACGCGTTACGTGCGATTGCTAAGAAAGCGATGAGCCGTAAAACGGGTGCTCGTGGTCTACGTTCTATTTTGGAAGGTGTTCTGCTAGAAACGATGTACGAACTGCCATCTTCAACTGATGTAAGCAAGGTTGTGATTGATGAGTCGGTAATCAATGGTGAGTCAGAACCACTATTGATTTACAGCAACTCAGATAACCAAGCAGCTGTTGCAGAGTAGGTCTTTTTTAGACAAGTCACTCAAATTGAAAAAGGAGGTAAGCAATTACCTCCTTTTTTTTATTCTTCCATTGAATCCAGTCGTTTAAGCCCCATATACTGCTTTATAAGTTAAAGCGGAAGAGAGAAATATATGAACTTGGAACGTTCCGAGCGTATCGAAATCCCCGTGCTACCTCTACGTGATGTAGTGGTTTACCCACACATGGTTATTCCATTGTTTGTTGGTCGTGAAAAATCGATTACTTGCCTAGAGTCGGCAATGGAAGCTAACAAACAAGTACTACTTGTTGCGCAGAAAGAAGCGGACACTGATGAGCCTTCAATTGACGACCTATTTAAAGTAGGTACCGTCGCTACCATTCTTCAGTTACTTAAGCTCCCTGATGGTACAGTTAAAGTACTTGTTGAAGGTCAGCAACGTGCAAAAATTCACCAATTTAAAGAGAGTGAGTTTTTCCTAGCGGATGCCGAATACGTTGTTACCTCAGAACTTGACGAAAAAGAACAAGAAGTGGTTGTTCGCAGTGCGATCAATCAATTCGAAGGCTTTATTAAGCTAAACAAAAAGATTCCACCAGAGGTTCTAACCTCTCTGAATGGGATTGATGAAGCTGCTCGTCTTGCAGATACCATCGCAGCACACATGCCACTTAAACTTGTAGACAAACAGCACGTACTAGAAATTCTAGATGTGACTGAGCGTCTAGAGTTCCTGATGGGCCAAATGGAATCAGAAATTGATATCCTGCAGGTTGAAAAACGCATCCGTGGCCGTGTTAAGAAGCAGATGGAAAAATCTCAGCGTGAGTACTACCTGAATGAGCAAATGAAAGCGATTCAGAAAGAACTTGGCGAGATGGATGACGCTCCAGACGAATTCGAGACTCTGAAGAAGAAGATCGAAGAGTCGAAAATGCCTCAAGAAGCTCGTGAAAAAACCGAGCAAGAACTGCAAAAACTGAAAATGATGTCGCCTATGTCTGCTGAAGCAACAGTAGTACGTAGCTACATCGATTGGATGGTTGGCGTTCCTTGGGCTAAGCGCTCAAAAGTTAAGAAGAATCTAGCGAAAGCGGAAGAGATCTTAAACGAAGATCACTACGGTTTAGAGCGTGTTAAAGAACGTATTCTTGAGTACTTGGCGGTACAGAACCGTATCAATAAGCTGAAAGGTCCAATCCTTTGTCTTGTTGGTCCTCCTGGTGTGGGTAAAACGTCATTAGGTCGCTCTATCGCGGCTGCTACAGGTCGTAAGTACACGCGTATGGCACTAGGTGGCGTTCGTGATGAGGCTGAGATTCGTGGTCACCGTCGTACCTACATTGGTTCTCTTCCGGGTAAATTAATC
Source organism: Vibrio sp. 070316B (assembly GCF_013114115.1). Taxonomy (NCBI): domain Bacteria; kingdom Pseudomonadati; phylum Pseudomonadota; class Gammaproteobacteria; order Vibrionales; family Vibrionaceae; genus Vibrio; species Vibrio sp. 070316B. The sequence continues at coordinate 82,715 of NZ_VTYC01000001.1, forward strand.
CAGAAGATGTCTAAAGTTGGTGTTAAGAACCCACTGTTCCTATTGGATGAGATCGATAAGATGTCTTCTGATATGCGTGGCGACCCATCTTCAGCACTTCTTGAAGTACTGGATCCAGAACAAAACAACGCGTTTAACGATCACTACCTAGAAGTAGATTACGATCTGTCAGACGTTATGTTCGTGGCAACATCGAACTCGATGGACATCCCTGGCCCACTATTGGACCGTATGGAAGTGATTCGTCTGTCTGGTTACACAGAAGATGAAAAGCTGAATATTGCTAAGAGCCACCTGCTAGATAAGCAAGTTAAGCGCAACGGTCTAAAACCTCATGAGATTGAGATTGAAGACTCTGCAATCATCGGCATTATTCGTTACTACACGCGTGAAGCGGGTGTACGTAGCCTAGAGCGTGAAATCTCTAAGATCTGCCGTAAAGCAGTGAAGAACATCCTGCTAGACAGCGATCTTAAGTCTGTAACGGTTAACATGGATAACCTGAAAGAGTACTTAGGCGTTCAACGTCACGACTTCGGTAAAGCGGATGAGAGCAACCGTATTGGTCAAGTAACAGGCCTAGCGTGGACTCAAGTTGGTGGTGACTTGCTGACTATCGAAACCGAAGCAATGCCGGGTAAAGGTAAGCTAACGCAAACCGGTTCTCTTGGCGATGTGATGAAAGAGTCTATCCAAGCTGCGATGACGGTAGTTCGTTCTCGTGCAGAAAAACTGGGTATTAACTCAGATTTCTATGAGAAACGCGACATTCACGTTCACGTACCTGAAGGTGCAACACCGAAAGATGGTCCAAGTGCGGGTATCGCAATGTGTACTGCGCTTGTTTCTAGCTTAACGGGTAATCCTGTGAAAGCTGAGGTCGGTATGACAGGTGAAATTACCCTTCGTGGTGAAGTTTTACCTATCGGTGGCTTGAAAGAGAAACTGCTTGCAGCACACCGCGGCGGCATCAAAACGGTACTGATTCCGAAAGACAATGAGCGTGATTTGGAAGAGATTCCAGACAACGTAATCGCTGACTTGAAGGTGATCCCAGTTCAGTGGATTGACGAAGTACTGAAAGTAGCGCTAGAACGAGATCCGTCAGGGGTCGAGTTTGACGTGAAAAAATAGTGATGCATAGCAAAAATAAGTAAAGAATTACGCTGATAGGCCCGAAAAGGCTTGTCAGCGTTTTTTTTGGACGCTAAGTTATTGATCAAAGCGGCAGCCCTTTTGCAATAAGGGTTGCGGCTAAATTAAAACCAAAATGGAACGTACAGTCATCGAGAAGTAGTCACAGATGACACATAGGGGAAAAACAGTGAATAAAACACAACTAGTAGAATCAATCGCAGAAAACGCAGACATCTCTAAAGCTTCAGCTGGTCGCGCTCTAGACGCTTTCATCGAAGCAGTTGGCACAACGCTACAATCAGGTGACCAAGTTGCACTTGTTGGCTTTGGTACTTTCAGTGTTCGTACTCGTGCTGCTCGTACAGGTCGTAACCCAAAAACTGGTGAAGAGATCCAAATCGCAGAAGCTAAAGTACCTGGCTTCAAAGCGGGTAAAGCACTTAAAGACGCATGTAACTAATTTCTACTGCTGAAACCTCGATTTTAAAGAGGGGAAGGCAGTAAAATGCGTTTACTGTTTGAAAAATGATGTTTCATTCTTAAACAGTATATGTGCAAAGCACATTGAACTAATTTAAATTATGCGCATCCTACTGATGCGCATTTCTTTTTCTGATAATATCGCGTGAATAGATTTTTATTTTGAAGCCAATGCTTCATATCCGGAGAGCACTTAAATTATGATGGATCGATTACGCGAAGGCGTGAATAGCATCGCGGTAAAAATTATCCTTGGGTTGATTATCCTGTCATTCGTATTCGCAGGTGTAGGCAGCTACATCACCGGTGGCGGTAACAACGCAGCAGCTAAAGTTGGCAATACAGAAATCGGTCGTGGTGAGTTCGAACAAGCTTACCAAAACGAACGTAATCGCATGCAATCTCAACTTGGCGATTACTTCGCTCAAATGCTTGCAGACCCTGCGTACGTAGAGTCTTTCCGTAAATCAGTACTTGATCGCATGATCAACGACGTTCTACTTGAGCAGCAAGCAGAGTCTCTAGGCCTACGAATCAGCGATTCTCAAATCCGTACAATGATTCTAGAAATGCCTCAGTTCCAAACTGCGGGTCAATTCGACCAAGAAGTTTACCAAGCAGCACTACGCCGTGCAGGTTTCAGCGCAGAAAGCTTCGCTGAATACATGCGTCGTGACCTAATGCGCAACCAGCTTGTGACAGCACTTCAAGGCAGTGAATTCGTTCTTCAAGGCGAAATCGACACACAAAGCAAGCTAATCGCTCAAACTCGTGACATTCGCACAGTGACTCTTTCTGTTGCTGACCTTGCTAAAGACGTTGAGCTAACTGATGAGCAGATCGAACAGTACTACACTGAAAACCCTCTAGCGTACACTCGTCCAGAGCAAGCTAAAGTGTCTTACATTGAACTTTCTGCTGAAGCACTTAAGTCACAGCTAGAAGTGAGCGACGAAGAAGCACAAAAATACTACCAAGAACACTTAGACAAGTACTCAACGGCAGAGCAACGTAAAGTGAGCCACATTCTTGTTGAAGGCGACGACGAAGCAAAAGCTCAGTCAATCCTAGACGAGCTAAATGCAGGCGCTGACTTTGCTACGTTAGCAGAAGAGAAATCTGACGACTTCGGCAGTGCAGATGTTGGCGGTGACTTAGGTTGGATCGAACGTGATGTGATGGACCCAGCTTTCGAAGACGCAGCTTTCGCTCTTCAGAATGTTGGTGATACAACTGGCCTAGTTAAGTCTGACTTCGGTTACCACATCATCAAGCTAGACGAACTAAAAGCGCCTGAATCTCAGCCATACGCAGAAGTAGCAGCGGAGATTAAGCAAGAACTTCTAGACCAACACGCAGTAGACCAGTTCTACGAAATGCAAACTGAGCTAGAAAAAGTAGCGTTTGAATTCCCAGACTCGCTAGACGATTCTGCAGAAGCTATCAATGCTAAGATCACAACAACTGATTTCATCTCTCAAGCTGATGCTCCAGAAGTTCTGATGACGCCTGCAGTTATGCAAGCTATTTTGAGCCCTGAAGTGAAAGAAGATGGCCTTAACTCCGAAGTTATCGAAGTGGCTCCTGAGCACGTCATTGTTGTACGTGTTGAAGAGACTCGTGATGAGACAGTTCTTCCTCTTGAAGAAGTGAAAGACCAGGTTGTGGCGGCACTATCTGCTGTAAAGGCGGAAGAGCAAGCTGTTGAGCTAGGTGTTTCTCTAGTTAACGACCTTAAAGCTGGTAACGAAGCTGTGCTAGCGGACAACAACCTTGAGTTCACAGAACTTGAGACCATTGACCGCAACTCTCCACTAGCGGCTTCTGTATTTGCTCTAGCTAAGCCAGAAGAAGGCCAAGTTGTATTCGGTCAATCTAAAGACCAAGAAGGCAACATCGTTGTTGTGGAACTGTCTAAAGTAACAGCTGAAATCAACCCAGCTTACAGCACTCAAATTGGTGCTCAGTTGGAGCGTGTTGGTAACCAGCAAGATCTAACTAACGTATTAAACGTACTACGCAAAAACGCAGACGTTGAATACTACGTAGTAGGTCAAGGTCAGTAATCATCAATTGTCTTGCTAGTTAGCCACAAATCATATTTGTGAGCCAACAAGCAAGCTGATGAAAATAAGATGTATAACAAAGCGGGTCACTTAGGTGACCCGCTTTATTTTTATCTGGCGATTATGTTATCTCTTGCTACAAACGCATAAATTACCTTTTTTCACAAAGGAATGGATTATGCGCACTCTATATTCAACACTACTTCTTTCACTTCTGATGTTTTTAAGCCCTACAGCACTCGCAGACAGCCCAACTAAGGCTGAGCTTTATGATGGCATTGAGGTTACAGTAAACATTAATACCGCGACCGCAGAAGAGCTATCAGCGCTATTGGTTGGTGTGGGCGATAAGAAAGCCAAAGACATTGTCGACTATAGAACTGAGAACGGTGCATTTGCTACCGCTGACGATTTGGTGAGTGTCAAAGGGATTGGTGAAGCAACGGTTGAGAAGAATCGCGAAAGAATACAGCTTTAGTTTGTTTTTTTGCTCATTACCAATGAAATGATAGCTAGGAAGCCGCCTGCCAGTGCACCTGCTAGGTGGGCTTCAATAGCCACTCTCGCGTTAATTAGCTCACCAGTCGTGCTGGAAGGGCCTACAAATTGCTCCCAAGCGATTTTAGCGACTAATCCTGATACCAACAGCCAACTAGATTTCCTGCCGTTTAAAGCCTCTCTGAGCGCGAAAAAGCCAAACAATCCATGCAGTGTTCCCGATAAGCCTACATAAATCTGAATGCTTGAAAGCAACAAAGCCAATCCAGTGATTAAACTGATCATAGCTAACGCAGAGATCAGTTGTTTTCGCGTGGGTTGAAACAGATAACTGATGATCCACAAGCCTGCTAGATTCATTAGCAGATGTGAGTAGTTGGTATGTGAAAAGTTTCCTGTTAGGATCCGCCACCATTGTCCATCGACAATCGCACTTTTATCCCAAACGACCCAAGCCTGCACTGGCTCTAGTTGGAATATGACGCATAAAAGTGAAGTGAAAATTAAAACAGGGTACACATTACATCCATGTCTCGTTATTGCCCCCAATGCAGCAAGGCGTTGAAAGCTTGTATTTGTCAGTGGGTTACACCACTAGAGTCGAACGTTGAGCTTATCATTCTTCAGCACCCATCAGAAGAGCATCGTCCGATGGGAACCGCGCGTATCCTCTCGTTATCTTTAAAAAATAGTGTGACGATCGTCGGTGAAGATTTTTCAGACAATGAGCAACTGAATGCCATGCTGGCTGATACGCAATATCAGCACGTGATTTTGTACCCGAGTGAACACTCTGCGCCAGTTGAATCTGTAACACGGCCTAATAAAAAACTACGTGTGATTTTATTGGATGGGACGTGGAAGAAAGCATTCAAGATGTGGCAAGTGTCGAGTAACTTGCATGCGTTGAACACGGTCCACTTACCAAAAGATCTCAAGGGTAATTACCGAATCCGTAAAGCGCCAAGTGAAAATAGCTTGTCGACTGTAGAAGCTGGGTACCATTTACTGAGCTTGTTAGAAGATGGCCGAGATTTCAGTCCGCTGCTAACGGCATTTGACCAAATGATTCAGTTTCAAATCAATCAAATGCCGCCGGGCGTATTTGAGAAAAACTACTTAGCGTAATCTCACTAATACTTATCTAAGTTCGCTGAGTCTAAGTACTGCGAGTAAGTCTAGAACTCTGTATGTGCTGAAAACAACTGTTGGTGCATCTTCTGAGCCAGGTCATCGGTCATTGATGAGATGTAATCGGTGATCACGCGCATCTTTCTGGATGCATCTTGATGTTGTAGCCATTGCTTCTTGATGGGCAGTGGCAACAGGCGTTCAGGATCGGCGCTGAAGGCTTCAAACATATCCATGATGATCTGCTGGCCTTTGTACTCAATAACTTGAACCTGCGGTACTTGAATCACGAATTCGCTGACGAAGTGTTTCAGCTTGTCGAGGGTAGCATCCATGCTTGGCTCCAATACGGCATTGTAGGCAAGCAGTGCGTTCTCAAAACTTTCATCAACAGGCTTAATCGAGATACTCGTCAGCAGCGCGTTAACAATCCCACCAATGGCATCTTTTCTGCGGTACTGCTCGCCAGAAAACAACATCTCTGTGATCGAATCTAGGTGTTCACAGATCCACGGGTCCGCCATCTCTTTTAACTGCGGATAAGCCGATTCAACCCACTGCGCTTTAGTCACTGAACCAAGCACAATCGCATCTTCCAGATCATGCACGCCATAAGCGATGTCATCGGCAAGCTCCATGATGGAACAGTCGAGTGACTTATACTTAGTCTTGTTATGTTCTAGTGGCTCTGTGTGCGACTTTCTTTTCTGTTTGAGAAGCTGTTGGTCGTTCGCTGAGAGTGGTTCAAGTACCCAGTTGAATAACTCTTCGTCATGATCGTAGATACCTTTCGCTGGCATCCAGTCTTTGGCACGAAGTTGTCGCTGGTGCTTAACGGGTTCTGGTTGTTCTTTTGCCTTCACTTCACTGAGTAGTGAAGGGTACTTGATTAGCCCTAACAGGGTACGTCGAGACAGGTTCATCCCGTGGTGCTCTGTGTAAGGTTCTAGCTGGGTGACAATGCGAAAGGTTTGCGCATTGCCTTCAAAGCCGCCGTGTTCGCGCATCATATAGTTGAGTGCAACTTCACCGCCATGCCCGTATGGCGGGTGGCCGATATCGTGAGCCAAACATAAAGAATCAATTAGGCTATCTGAAGGCAGAAGGTCTCGAAACTCAGGTTGCTTTTTCTTCAGTTGAGCAACGATACCTGTGCCAAGCTGCGCTGCTTCTAGCGAATGAGTTAAGCGCGTGCGGTGAAAGTCATTAACCGTGGTGCCGTGCACTTGAGTTTTAGCTTGTAGGCGACGGAAAGCGGCAGAGTGAAGTACGCGTGCTCGGTCTCGCTGATAGGGGCTGCGGTGATCATCACGTCTTATTTTGTGTTCATCGTCATTTCGATGTTGCCACTCTTGTTCGAGTACAAAAGAGGATTCGAGTTGAGAATTCAAAATATCACCTATCAAATTGATTTTATTTAATTACAAGCAACTTATACCTGGCTAGCTTATCTCGTCTAGTGATAATTCAAAGCTTGGGGCAAAGGTGGTGAGAAAGTAGTCCATTTCCGGGCTTTTTCGCTGTGCGAGAGTTTCTTCTAGCCGACGTTTGGCTTGTTCATACTCATGGTTGCCAGCGCTGAGCTCTTCTAAACATTTTAGATACGCACAGATAGTGTCGGCTTGTTTTACGATGTTTTGTTCTTCTTTACTGGCGGTGCCGGAGATTAAGAAGGGGGCGAAATCATCTTGAAACTCTTCTGGCAGCATCGAAAGTAGCCTTTGCTCTGCAGCTGCTTCTATCTTCTTATACTCTTGAGCAATATCTGGGTTGTAGTATTTGACGGGTGTAGGCAGATCACCAGTCAGTACTTCACTGGTGTCATGATACATCCCGATTAGGGCAATGTGTTCTGGGTTGAGTTTGCCATCAAACTTTTTGTTTTTGATAAGCGCCAAGGCATGGGCGACGAAAGCGACCTGTAGGCTGTGTTCTGAAATGTTCTCGCTTGAGACGGAGCGCATCAGAGGCCAGCGTTGGATAAGCTTCATGCGTGCGAGATGGGCGAAGAAATGGCTCTGTTTCATAAATGTCCTATCTAGAGAGTGCTCCACTCGTACTTTTTGTTTGCCACAAACTGCACGAGACAGCGGATACAAAAAAGGCTCCTAAACTGGAGCCTTTTAAGCATAGAAGTGAATGAATACAAGTTAAAGTCTTTTAAAACAGCAAATTGTAGCCATCTTTCTTGTGCTCATTAACCTTCGATGAGGTCGTCTTGATTGTAAGTCTGCAAGAAGCGCTCTAGGCGACCAATTGCCACTTCAAGGTCTTCAATATGTGGCAAAGTCACAATACGGAAGTGGTCAGGCTTAGGCCAGTTGAAGCCAGTACCTTGTACTAACAGTACTTTTTCTTGCTTAAGGAAATCGAGTACGAACTTCTGATCGTCTTTAATGTTGTACATCTCGGTGTCGATCTTCGGGAACAGGTACATCGCGCCCTTTGGCTTCACACAAGACACGCCAGGGATCTTGTTAATCAGTTCCCATGCTCGGTCACGTTGCTCAAGCAGGCGGCCGCCTGGCAGAATCAGTTCATTGATACTCTGATAGCCACCCAATGCCGTTTGGATAGCGTGCTGCATTGGTACGTTGGCACACAAACGCATAGAGGCAAGCATTTCTAAACCTTCAACATAACCTTTGGCTAAGTGTTTAGGGCCCGTTAGGAACATCCAACCACCACGGAAACCACAAACACGGTAAGCTTTAGATAGGCCGTTGAACGTTACCATCAGTACGTCTTCAGCCAGCGTTGCAACAGAGGTATGCACAGCACCGTCGTAAAGGACTTTGTCGTAAATCTCATCAGCGAAGATGATTAGGCCGTGTTCACGTGCAATCTCGACAACTTGCAGTAGGAAATCACGGCTGTAAACCGCACCTGTAGGGTTGTTCGGGTTGATAAGAACGATGCCGCGAGTCTTCGGTGAGATCTTTGCGCGCATATCATCCAGATCTGGGTACCAGTCTGCATCTTCATCACACATGTAGTGAACCGGAGTACCACCAGAAAGTGCAACAGACGCTGTCCATAGTGGGTAGTCTGGAGCGGGAACTAAGATTTCATCACCATTATCCAGTAGCGCTTGCATAGACATAACGATAAGCTCTGAAGCACCGTTACCAATGTAAACGTCTTCTACGTCAAGATTGCGTAGGCCTTTTTTCTGGTAGTGTTGAACAACCGCTTTACGGGCTGAATAGATACCTTTTGAGTCACAGTAACCTTGAGATGTCGGCAGGTTACGGATTACGTCAACAAGGATTTCATCAGGGGCGTCAAAACCAAATGGGGCGGGGTTACCAATATTAAGCTTTAGTATTTTATGCCCTTCTTCTTCCATGCGCTTAGCATGTTTGAGTACAGGCCCCCTGATTTCGTAGCATACGCTGTTGAGTTTTGACGACATCCCGATATTTTGCATTGCCGATTTCCTGAAATTAATTTAAATACTTTATTAAAGTACCGCAAAATGGCGTTTGATAGAATAAAAATCTGATGAATGTCGCATTTCAGTGTCACGTTTGGTCTTTTTGTTGTCACCCTTTTCTAAGTTTTAATTCATCGCTTTTATGGTTATTGTCTAAAATGATAGAGGGGCTCGCTTAAAGTCACAGGAATGTTGAAAAGATATCGGACATTCTTGATCTAAGTGGGTGCTACCCATAAAGTATCAAACTAATATAATAAGAATTTAGATGTGAACGAGGTCGATTTGTCACATTTCCAGCAAACTATCTCCGCTTTGATTGAGCGAGTACAAAATGCCCAAGCAAGCGAAGTTCGTTGTGTTGAAGTTCTCACGCAAAAACCATCGTTTGCATTTATCGAATGGCTTCATGCTCAACCGCTTTTTCCTAAGTTCTACTGGCAGTCACGCGACACTCGTGAAGAGGTGGTTGCGCTTGGTCAGTTACACACATTTTCAGATCCAGCACCCGCGTATGCGATTCTAGGTGAAGACCAACGAATCTGGGGTGGACGTTCATTTGACGGGCACACTGAAAAAAATCGCCGCTGCATGGAATCTTTCTTCTTTCTACCTCAGATTGAATTGATCCGCTTTGACGACACTTGGTCGCTGGCGGTTAACTTGTCCCCTGATCGTGTTGTTTCTATTAATGCTTTGAATAAGCTATCCGTAGAAGCCGCGATATTGGCGCCTTTGTCTGCCCATATTGAACAGATAAACCACGTTCCAGAAAGAGAACAGTGGGGCGGGTTAGTTGAGAAAGTACTGAAAGGCATTAGCGACGAAGAGTACAAGAAAGTGGTTTTAGCGCGAAAAACCACGCTACAACTTGATGCACCTATTTGTGCGGCTCAACTCCTTAAGGCTAGTTACCAGCAAAACCACCATAGCTTTCACTTTATGTTGGTGTTGGATTCTAAACACAGTTTCATTGGTTCGACACCTGAGCGCTTATACAGCCGTCATGGCACCGAGCTTGATACCGAAGCGCTCGCTGGCACCATTGGTCGTGGCGAGAACGCTACCGAAGATATGGAGCTAGCAAATTGGCTTTCACAAGACACCAAGAACCTTAATGAAAACCAATATGTCGTCGACGACATCATTGAGCGTCTCACTCCTCATTCACAATCCGTGCACGTAGAGAAAGAAGCGCGCCTTGTTCGTTTGCGTAAGGTACAGCACCTAAAACGTAATATTCACGCGCAGCTTAATAACGGCGTTAATGGCGTTCAGTTACTTGCGGCTTTACAACCAACCGCAGCCGTAGCCGGTTTACCGCGCAAAGAAGCGATGGACTTCATTCTAGAACACGAACCGTTTGCGAGAGGCTGGTATGCCGGCTCTGTCGGTTATATCAGTCATCAACGAGCAGAATTCTGTGTGGCGATTCGAAGTGCATTGGTTGTAAACGATCAAGTACAACTGTTTGCGGGCGCGGGGATCGTACCAGGATCGGTGGCTGAACATGAGTGGCAAGAGTTGAACAAGAAGATGTCGACCTTGTTGAGCCTAATTTCAGATCACCCACCACTGGGTGTCGCATCATGAATCACGACCAAGCCGTATTAAATAGAGTTTGGTGTCACACGTTACTTGAAGAGCTTACACGCAGCGGTGTTGAACATGTTTGCATCGCACCGGGCTCTCGTTCAACACCATTAACACTCGAAGCCGAAGCTAACTCTAAGCTAACCTTACATACGCACTTTGATGAGCGCGGGCTTGGCTTTCTTGCTCTAGGCTTAGCTAAAGCGAGCAACAAGCCAGTTGCGGTGATTGTTACTTCCGGTACTGCCGTCGCTAACCTTCTACCAGCGACCGCTGAATCTGGATTAACGCGAGAAAAGCTAATCTTGCTGACCTCTGATCGACCAATTGATTTAGTCGATTGTGGTGCTAACCAAGCGATTCAACAGCAGGGTATCTTTTCGTCTCACGTTGAAACGGCGCTAAACCTGCCAAGCCCGACGACACAAGTTTCTTTGAATTGGCTTTTGACATCGATTGATCACGCACTGGCGAAACAACGCAGTGTTGGTGGTGCTATTCACATCAACTGTCCGTTCCCAGAACCTCTTTATTCCGCTAATAGCGCTGAGATGTATGCGGATTATACAAAGAGCGTGGCAGCTTGGAGAGCTTCAACCAGCCTTTACTCGAACACTTATTTACCGAGCCATTTAAACGCTCAGCCTGTTTCTGCAAGTGATTATGTCGCTCGTAAAGGCGCGGTGGTTATTGGTTCTATCGAGAATGAAGCTGCAATTAAAGCCAAGCAGTTTGCGTCAGCTTTGGGCTGGCCAGTTTTCTGTGACCCTCAATCGGGTGTCAGCAGTGACTGGAAACACTATGATTTATGGATGCAAAGTGACGCAGCCAAAGCACAGCTTAGCCAGTGTGACTTTATTATCCAGTTTGGTGAGCGCATCGTTTCTAAGCGTCTTAACCAATGGGTAAAAGGGCAAGCTGCTACATTTTGTTCATCGCAGTACATCGTTGTTTCACCAGATGCGCATCGTATTAATCAAGATCATCTGCCTCAAACTCACATCGTCGCTGATATCGAATATTGGTTATCAGAGCAGCATCTACCAACGCTGTTGGGAGAACATGCTGGTTGGGCGGCACCTTTGGCGGAAGTCGCGAACACAGTTCAACAATTGGCATTGGCACAAATCTCTAATAATGATCAACTTACAGAGTTGAGCGTCGCCGTTGACTTGTCGTCTAGACTTAAAGGCAGAGAGTTATTTGTGGGAAATAGCTTGATGGTAAGGCTGGTGGATATGTTGTCATCAATATCTGCGACTCAAGTTTATAGCAACCGTGGTGCGTCGGGCATTGATGGCTTGGTGGCAACGGCTGCGGGCGTGATAAAAGCGAACCAGAATCCTTTGATGATGCTGATTGGCGACACCTCTTTGTTGTATGACCTCAATTCGCTGGCGCTACTCACTCATAATACAACGCCAATGGTTATTGTGGTCACCAATAACGATGGCGGGGCAATCTTTGATTTGTTGCCGGTTCCTGAGCAACAAAAACAATCTCTATATCAGATGCCTCATAGTTTTAGTTTTGAACATGCTGCTGCGCAATTCCAGCTTGGTTATGCGGCACCAGAAACCTTGAATTGCTATCAAACGCTCATCGAACAACATTTCGAACAAGGTCAGGGTACTTTGCTCGTAGAAGTTAAGACGCCTCCCGAACAAGCGTCTACTTTGCTGAAGCAATTCAGCTCAATGCTCACCGAGGCATTAGCCTAAGGACTTTACATGCTTTACTCCAATTATTACCCAGCTGCACAAGTACCTTCTGACAAACCTTTGCTTGTTTTCTTACATGGTTTACTCGGAAGCGGGGATGATTGGAGTGCATGCCACCCCTTCCTCGAAGATTTTCCTCGTCTTTGCATAGATTTACCCGGACACGGACAAAGCCGTTTTATTGATCCAGTAGGCTTTGAACACTGCTGCACCAAGATTGTTCAGTGCATCACATCTCAGCTGGCTCTCAACGATCTTCCTGCCGATTATCCTATCGTGGTGATTGGCTACTCAATGGGAGGAAGGCTCGCCATGTATGGGGTGACAAGCCCTTGCTTTGAAACACTCAACATTGAAAAAGTCATCATCGAAGGTGGTAACTTTGGCTTAGAGTGTGACGAAGAAAGAGCACAAAGGTTAGTACATGATACGCAATGGGCCGTGCGCTTTGCACAGCAGTCGATTGAGGATGTTTTAGACGATTGGTACCAACAAAGCGTCTTTTCTTCACTAAATCATGAGCAAAGACAAACTTTGGTCATAAAGCGTAGTGGTAACCTTGGAGTATCCGTAGCAAATATGTTGTTATCTACTTCGTTAGCGAAGCAACCTGATTTACGTGCTACATTGAAATCTCATGAGCATATTTTGCACTATGTATGTGGTGAAAAAGATCGTAAATTCATGGAGCTAGCTGAGAATAGTGGCTTTGAATATAGTCAGGTTGATTACGCTGGTCATAATGTTCATTTTGAACAACCAGAGATGTTTTCAAACTTGATTATCCAATGTATCGCCAGTCGTTGATGAACTGACTGAGCGAGTCTCTCGTATCAAGCGCTATAGAAAGCAGAGCAACACCGTCGCGACTCTACGCTAGTCGCGCTCTCTAATAGAACAATGGGAATCACCATGGCTAAAACAGTAGGCATCACAGAAGAAGAACTTTACGCAGCCGTTAATTGGCGCGATGAAAGCAGTCAATATGAAGATATTCAATACCACAAGTCTGATGACGGTATTGCGAAAATCACGATTGCTCGCCCTCAAGTGCACAATGCGTTCCGTCCACAAACCGTAAAAGAGATGATCAATGCACTGGCCGATGCTCGTTATGACGAGAAAGTTGGCGTAATCATTCTAACGGGTCTTGGTGAGAAGGCTTTCTGTTCTGGTGGTGACCAAAGTATTCGTGGTGACTACGGCGGCTATCAAGATGATTCAGGTACACACCACCTAAACGTGCTTGATTTCCAACGCCAAATCCGTACTTGTCCTAAACCAGTAATCGCAGCGGTATCTGGCTGGGCAGTAGGTGGTGGTCACGTGCTTCATATGATGGCTGACCTTACTATTGCAGCAGACAACGCTCAATTTGGTCAGACTGGCCCTAAAGTGGGTTCATTCGATGGCGGTTGGGGTGCTTCTTACATGGCTCGTATCGTTGGTCAGAAGAAAGCTCGTGAAATCTGGTTCCTGTGCCGTTTCTACGATGCTCAAGAAGCACTGGATATGGGCTTGGTGAACACGGTTGTGCCTGTCGCTGATCTAGAAAAAGAAACCGTTCGTTGGTGTCGTGAAGTTCTGCAACACAGCCCAATGGCGCTACGTTGTCTGAAAGCAGCGCTGAATGCCGACTGTGATGGCCAAGCCGGTCTGCAAGAGCTTGCAGGTAATGCAACCATGATGTTCTACATGACAGAGGAAGGCCAAGAAGGCCGTAATGCGTTTAACGAGAAACGTCGACCTGATTTCGACAAATTCCCGCGTAACCCATAGTTTTATCCTCTTCAGAATGAGTCGCTAAATAGCGGCTCGTTTTGTTTTAATGTTCCCGTTTTTTAGGAAACCTTATGAATTCAATGAATTCCCAGCGTCACGCTAAACTGTATCGTTATCAACTACCTATGGATAGTGGAGTGGTGCTGCGTGATAGTAAGTTGAACGAACGTGTTGGCTACATTATCCATCTTGAGTGTGATGGCAAGTCTGCTTTTGGCGAAGTCGCACCTTTGCCGGGCTTTAGCCAAGAAGATGCCGAGCAAGCCGGCATTCAGTTACAAAACGAGCTAGAGCTTTGGAGTCACAACAAACCTAACACCCCATTTGATGAACTTTATCCGTCAGTGGCGTTTGGTTTTTCAATGGCGTTGATGGAGCTTCAAGGCGAACTCAATGCGGAAGGCAACTACCAAGCTGCACCTCTATGTACGGGTGACCCAGATGAACTGATCCCTGTGCTAAATGAGATGGAAGGTGAGAAGGTCGCTAAAGTCAAAGTTGGTCTTTACGAAGCGATCCGTGATGGGATGCTGGTGAGCTTATTCCTTGAATCGATCCCTGATTTAACGCTACGACTTGATGCTAACCGAGCGTGGAAGCCTGAAAAAGCGAAGCAGTTCATTAAATACATTTCGCCATCACTTCGTCAGCGCATTAGCTTTATTGAAGAGCCTTGCCAAAAGCCAGAAGATAGCTTGGCCTTTGCCATCGACCATGGCGTAGCAATTGCTTGGGACGAGACACTGCAAGAGGCGGTGCGTAACCCTGAGTTTGATTTAAGTGATTTAACTGGTGTTAAGGCTGTGGTAATTAAACCAACCTTAATCGGCTCGGTAGAGCGCTGTGTGGCAATCATTGAACGTGCACAACAACTTGGCATTAAGCCTGTTCTAAGCTCAAGTATTGAGTCGAGCCTTGGCTTAACTCAGATTGCGCGATTGGCACAGCAGTACTTGCCTAATGAAGTGCCGGGGCTTGATACGATTGGTTTGTATCAACAACAGCTAGAATTGCCATGGCCAGGTTGCCAGCTTCCTGTTGTGAGTCTTGAACTGCAGCAACTGATTTGGTCTTCTTAGACCGAGCTATTTGAATGGCAATTTAGTTAGCTCAGTAAGTTATTAATCTATTTTTGGTTATCATATGATGCGCCCACAATCTAATCATCACCCGCTCTGGGTACAGTGGGCGCAGCAAAACCCACTTCAACCAGCGTTAGTGACTACTCACCGCACTTATACTTGGCAGCAAGTGTTTGTGTTGGTTAGTCAGTACCAACAACAGCTATCTCATCAAGGCCTATCTGAAGGTGATGTACTGACTATTGTTGGTAAGAATCAAGCTGAAGTGATCCCGGCTTACCTTGCCGCACTCAATTTGGGTGTGGTTTGTGCGTTTACGATGCCTCAGCCTAGTTTACGCCTCAAGCAAAAGCTCGATTCCTTATATCAATCAGATCAACAAAGCTACCTTTGGCTCTTGGGCAATAGCGGGATAGAGCAATCAGAGACTGCTGATTTGAATACTCAGTTGGTGACCTTACCTTGTTTAAATGAAGTGAAGGTCGATGGTGATGACAGTTGGATAACGACATCTCAAGAGTCCAACTTCAATCCGCAAAATCTAGCGAGTATCGTATTCACTTCAGGTTCTACCGGAAACCCTAAAGCGGTGGCTCACACACTTGAGCAGCACTTATGTTCTGCTGCCGGGTTACTGGACGCCTTCCAATTTAAAGGCAGTGATACTTGGCTGCTGAGTTTACCTATGTACCATGTGTCGGGGCTGGCGATTGTTCATCGTTGGCTGGTTGCTGGTGGCTGTATAAAAATGGGTATTGGTCAGCTTGAATCCGATATCAAGGGCTGTAGCCATGCTTCGTTGGTCGCTACTCAACTACATAGATTATTAAAGAGTAAGCAAGCACTTACTTTAACTCATGTGCTGTTAGGTGGTAGCCATATTCCAGAAGCACTTGGCCTTGAAGCTCAGCAAATGGGGATTGAGACTTGGCTTGGTTATGGCATGACGGAAGCGGCCTCAACGGTGACAGCAAAGCTTGTTGATGCGAACAGCACTGCCGGTTTTGTGCTTAATCATCGCCAATTGAAAATAGAAAACCAACGTATCTATATTGGAGGTAATACCCTCGCTTCTGGTTACTACTATCAAGGTACTTTAACCCCTTTAGTGGATGAGAATGGCTGGTTTGATAGTAAAGATCTTGGTCAATGGCATGGCGAGCAAGTGTCGATTATTGGCAGAGCCGATAATCAGTTTATTTCTGGCGGTGAGAATATTCACTGTGAAGAAATTGAGAGGGCACTTGGTCAACTTCCTGAGGTTAAGCAAGCCTTTATTATACCCGTTGAAGACAGTGAATTTGGCTTTAGACCCGTTGCGATTATTGACTGTGATGAAATGCCAACCAAAGTGTGGTTTGCCGAACAGCTACAAGGAAGCCTAGAGCGATTTAAGTTCCCTATCGACTACTACCGCATGCCAGAGCAAGAACAATTAGGCATCAAGGTATCGAGAGCGGGATTGGCGCAGTGGTTACAAGAGGTTCGTTCTAAATAAAACGAAGCGCAATACACGGTGACTAGTCGTAATTGCGCTTCAGGGGGGTGTGATGGTGGTGAAGCCATCACAAATTCTTATTGTTTTATCTTGTCATCAAAAGGTGCCGTGTTAAGCGAGAGCCTTTTTCATTTGTTCTGCGACCTTATCCACTTTTCCTAAGCCAATGATAACTTGCAGTCCACCTTTACCCACCGGAACCACACCTGCTGCTCCTAGTTTCTTCAGTTTGTCACTGTCGGCGATTGAAGAGTCTTTTACCGTTAGGCGTAGGCGAGTGATGCAGTTATCAACTTCTAGGATGTTGTCCGCACCGCCAATCGCTTCAATGTAGTTGTTAGTTAGGTTCACGAGTGCTTCAGGAGATGCAGTCTCGCCTTCAGCTTCCATCTCTTCACCACGACCTGGAGTACGTAGGTTGAATTTGATGATAGCGAAGCGGAAGATGCAGTAGTACAGCGCGAAGAACACAACACCTTGCACCAATAGCATGTACCAGTTCACTGCTAGTGGGTTTTGGCTAGACAGTACCAGGTCAACAAATCCTGCTGAGAATCCGAAGCCTGCCATCCATTCCATGCTTGCCGCAATGTAAAGTGATAGACCTGTTAATACTGCGTGCAGTAGGAACAGTACAGGAGCAAGGAACATGAAGCTGAATTCTAGTGGCTCTGTGATACCCGTGAAGAATGAAGCCATAGCTGCCGCAAGCATGATAGCGAATACTTGGTTCTTATTTTTCGCATCAGAACAGTGATACATCGCCAATGCTGCTGCTGGTAGGCCAAACATCATGATAGGGAAGAAGCCCGCTTGGTACATGCCAGTTTTCCCTGGAATACCCGTACCGTTAGCGATAGATTGCGCGCCGCCTAGGAAGTTTGGAATGTCGTTAATACCGACAACGTCGAACCAGAACACAGGGTAAAGAGCGTGGTGCATACCAACTGATAGGAACAAACGGTTGAAGAAACCAAACAGACCAGCACCGACTGCGCCCATGCTTTCTAGTTTAATACCCAGAACGATCAGAGCGTCGTAAACAGCTGGCCAGATGTAAAGAAGAGCAAAGGAGAGAGCCATACCTGCGATTGAGGTCAGGATAGGAACCAAACGCTTACCGCTGAAGAACGCTAGAGCTTGAGGAAGTTCAACGGTTGAGTAGCGGTTGTAGATCTCAGCAGAGATGATACCCACAATGATACCTACGAATTGGTTGCTGATTTTGCCAAAAGCGGCTGGCACTTCACTTGCCTCAACATTAAGCAACTGTGCGACTGAGCCTGGGTTTAGCAACGTGGTGACGACAAGGAACATCACGAAACCAGATAGCGCCGCAGAGCCATTTTTGTCTCGGCTTAAGCCAAATGCGACACCGACTGCAAAGAGAACGGCCATGTTATCAATGATCGCACCGCCAGATTTGATCAAGAATGCGGCAAAAATACTTTCCGAACCCCATCCAACAGGATCCAACCAGTAGCCAATACCCATAAGGATTGCCGCAGCTGGCAGTGTGGCTACGGGAACCATCAATGCCTTACCTACTTTTTGCATATACCCAAGTATATTCATACGTGCCCCTAAATTTTGAAATTAATTTTTTTAATGTTTCTGCTCACCAGTATTTGCAACCAAATATTGATCAATGCAGTATTTTAAGTAACTGCGGCTATTAGAAACTTATTTCTTAATGCAAACAAACGAAACGGGTAGTACCATGAATTAAAATTTTTAATGCATGAGTGCTTATGGCAAACCATCAGTCTTTACTTAGAAATCTTCATACCTTTAATGTCGCAGCAGAGAAAATGAGCTTTACGCTGGCTGCTAAAAAGCTTCATTTAACACAAGGAGCGGTGAGTCATCGTATTAAGGTGTTAGAAGGTGAGCTTGGCTTTAACTTGTTTGTACGAGGCACACGCAAGCTTGAGTTGACCGAAGAAGGTCAGCGCTTTCAACGAACTTTGTCTAAGTCGTTAAGCTCGATTTTTGGTGAGATTGAAGACATTACCAACACCGATCTCTATGGGCAGATCAATATTGGTACTAGCCCAGCGTTTGCTAATAGCTGGTTGTTGCCTAGGCTCGCAGACTTTAAGAAAAGATACCCTAAGTTTAATCTCAATATCTTTTCGCAAGAGGAACAGGACTTTCACCAAAACCACCTTGATATAGCAATCTATTACGGTGCGGAAGATCTTAAAGACATGCACCGACAACGCCTTTTTGGTGAAAAGTACATTCCGGTTTGTACGCCGAGTTATGCTGCAGAACACAAGATCTTTGATGATGGTTTGGAGTCGCTTAATAGGATTAACTTTATTCATGCGTTAGGCTCCGACGTTTGGCAGCGCTGGATTAAGCACAATAATTTGGATGTGAATCTGTTCGAGCAGTTTTATTGTGTGAGTCACCGAGATATGGGCGTTAAGAGTGCTTTGTTCAATATTGGCGTTGCGATGGGGCGTTATCACTTTGTGAAGCAATACATTGAGACGGGGGAGCTTATTACGCCTTACCCAAGCATGGAGACAGATAAAGGGTATGATCTTATCTGCCCGCTCGGTACCGAAAAGCGGCCTAAAGTCAGAACCTTTATCAAGTGGTTAGAAGGTCAGTTGAACTAGGTTAGTTAATTTAGCAATTAGATAGTTCAAAACAGAATTTATTATCTTTATAACCATCCATCATAATAAGCCATATAAATAACGGATTATAGAATAAGGTCTTATTATGAAAATTGCCCTCATCATTGCAGTATTACTGCAGATAGGCCAAGCCATCACATCGTCAGGGCTGACGCGTTCGTTAGCTGAACTTACTGCATTTGTGTTAGTTGTGGTATTGGTTTTAATGAAAAGAGAGAGCAAGAAGAGTGATAAGCCCCTGTTTGAATAGCGAATTGGTCGAAATGTATCAAAAACGATAAAGGCAAAGCCCATATGAGCTTTGCCTTTTTGTTTCCTGTTTCGATATTCGAGCTTAGTGATCTTGTTAGAGATTTAACTCCCTAGAGGTTATGCGAGGGTCAACCAAGCTAACGAACCTGTAGAAATCATCACCCACATCGTAATACCAAACATCAACGGCTTTGGTCCCGCCGCTTTCAGTTTCTCTACAGAGATACCGCAGCCAATCAAGAATAGACACACAACTAATGCACGCTTAGACACGTCAAAAATGCCTTGGTATACCACTTCAAATTGTGGCAACAAGTCGCTGACTGCGATAGCCGCGCAGTAGAAGAAAATGAAGTAAGGCACGGTAATCTTCTTTTGATCGCTCTTGAAGATCATTGCGCTAACCAAAGCGATTGGGATGATCCACAATGCACGCGCGAGCTTAAGTGTTGTTGCGGTAGTCAGTGCTTCTTCACCATATGCAGAGGCAGCACCAACAACTGAAGAAGTATCGTGAATCGCGATCGCAGCCCAGGTACCGAACGTTTGTTGGCTCAATTCAAGTGCATGACCAATCATCGGGAATAGGAACAGTGCTACAGAGTTCAATACAAAGACGGTAGCCAAAGCTAAACCAATCTGTTCGTCTTCTGCTTTGATTGCTGGAGCGACCGCTGCAATCGCGCTACCACCACAAATGGCGGTACCAGAAGAAATCAGGTAACCCGTAGTACGGTCCAGCCCCATGCGTTTTGCTAAGAACCAGCCAATAACCAGCGTGCCTATGATAGTGGTGATGATCAAACCAATACCGTCACCTGTTACTGCAAGTGCTTTCTCAAACTGAATACCGAAGCCCAGGCCGACAATCGAATAGGCCAGTAGTTTCTTAGTCAGTTTGCCGACTTCTACGTTTTCTGGCACTAAACCTAAGCTCGCAAGCAGGAAACCGATAACCAGCGCAGTAGGGGAGCTTACCCATGGGGTTAAGCAAAATAGAGCAGCAAGATAAAATGGAATGGATTTATTCATTTTCATTATATTATTTTTATCGTTTCTGGTTATGGCAGCGTAGCGAAGACTATACGCTTAACTTGATGATAAGTAAGTCTAAATGAATTGAACAAACGTTAAGAAAAACTAAACGTCTGTTCAGGAGGGACATTTGGACTTATTTTAAGCTAATTATCTTTGAGAGCCACGTAGATCAGCAACAGCCTGACGCAGAGTTTCACAAGAGGCATCGGCCGGTGAAATTGGCTCACCTGTTTCGATCTCTAGCTTTGTCCAGAAACGAGTTGGCAACCCTTTGCATGCTCGGCCTTTATAGCGGCTAAAGTAGCTGCCCCATAATCCTTTGAGAGCCATTGGAATGACTGGTACGGGAGAGCGTCGGATAATCAGCTCCATGCCACGCATGAATTCCGCAACCTCGCCATCTGAGGTGAGTTTACCTTCTGGGAAGATACACACGATATGACCTTCATGCAGTGCTTGTTCAACCTCGTTGAAAGCGTTGCGAATCGAGCGGCGGTTGGTGGATGAGATAGGAATCACTCCAGCTCTTTTTAAGAAGCGTCGTAATGGTGGAAGCTTGGCATAGTCTTCTTCCATGACAAAACGAATCAGGCGAGGGCATACCGCGCTGAGTAGCAGTGCATCCATATAGCTGACGTGGTTACAAACAATCAACGCTCCACCGTTTTCAGGTAGGTTATGCAGATTCTTGTGCTTAACACGGTACATGGTGTGCGTGACGACCCAAGTGAAGAAGCGGAAGGCGTAAATGGGTACCTGATAGAACAGGTAAAGCATCACGAAGGTATTCAACAGAGCCAGTAGTACAAACAGCTGTGGAATGGACAATTCAAGCACGCTTAAGCATACGATGCCCATCACAGCGCTACCTACCATGAACAGCGAGTTGTAGATATTTAGCCCTGCAATCACTTGAGCACGCTCGTCTGGTTTCGCGCGTAGCTGCATCAGTGAATAAAGCGGCACAATAAAGATACCACCAGAGATACCAAGTAGCAGTAGATAAGCAAACAGCGGCCATAGCTCGGAGTAAGTCACAAATTGCTGGAAAGAGCCAAACTCGGTCAAAGACTCAGGGATGGATGTCGCCATCAGCAAGCCAAAGATTGAAATTCCTAAACTGCCCATTGGCACAATGCCGATCTCAATTCGGTGATTGGAAAGCTTGTCACAGGCTAGAGAGCCAATGGCAATGCCTACAGAGAATAGCGCCAGCAAAAAGGCAACAGAACTCTCAGTGCCATTCAAATGCAGCTTAGTGAAGTTTGGGAATTGGGTTAAGTAGGTCGCGCCAAGGAACCAAAACCAGCTTATAGACATTAAAGCTTGGAAGGTTGGTCGGTCTTTTTTTGCAATCGCGAGTGTTGCTTTGGTCAGCTTGATTGGCTGCCATTTCACTTTAAGATCTGGCGCATTGCTTGGTGCTTCAGGAATAAAGCAGCTTGATACGTAGCCAAGCACAGCAAATGACACAATACAAATTGCTGCAACCAGCTTCGCGCTCTCTTCCGATGCAATAATACCGGCACCCAAAGTACCAATTAAAATTGCTAGAAATGTACCTGTCTCAACTAATGCGTTACCTGAAACGAGTTCTTTTGTTTCTAGTTGCTGAGGGAGTAGCGCGTATTTTACCGGTCCAAAGAAGGCACTCTGCGTTCCCATTAGAAACAGAAGTAGAAGTAAGATACCGTAGCTTTCGTAGATAAAACCAATCGCACCCAGCGACATGATCACCACTTCAAGCAGCTTCACTTTACGGATGAACCAAGATTTTTCGTATTTGTCAGCCAGTACACCAGCTAAAGCTGAGAACAGGAAGAAGGGCAGAATAAATAGCCCAGCCGCCAAGTTTATGAATAGGTTGCTGGAGATAGGTAGTGTGTCTACGCTTGCGAAAGCAACAAACAGCAACAGAACATTTTTGAATATGTTGTCGTTAAAGGCTCCCAGAAACTGGGTAATAAAGTAGGGTAGGAACCTTTTTTGCGTTAACAGCGAAGATTGGCTGCTGTTGTTCATTGTCTTTCCTTGAATGCTTACCAGTTGGTTAAGTAGTTTGAGACTAGGTTATTAATCAACTCTTTACCATCGATAGGCTCAGATGCGAAAAACTTATCGTCAACACTCAGAAGTGTAATTCCGTGCACGCCAGACCATAATACACGGCTCGCTTTAACGACTTCGCTTTCCGTATGTTCAGGTGCAATTGCGATTAACAATTGCTCTAGCATGCCAGTCATCTTATCGATACGGTTGGATTGCCATTCAGGTAGGTTTTCACCGTTCATGTTGTGCTCAAAGATAAGCTGCCAACGGTGTGGGTGCTTTTGCGCAAAGTCATGGTAGCAGTAAGCAAGATTAAATAACGCTTGTTGCGCATTGCTTGATTGTTCAACGGCAGCTGCAGATTCAGCGGCGAGTTCATCTAGCGTTTTGGCTACTACGTGAAGAAGCAAAAGATTGTAGTTACCGAATACATTTACCAGTGTACTTGGTACATAACCAATCATGTTCGCGATTTTTCGTAGGCTCAACTCGTGATAGGAGTGCTGCTCTAAAAAGTCTGTCACTGTATTTAAAGTCAGCTGGATCAATTGTTCTCGAGTGTGGTCGTTTCTGCGTGCCATGAGTAGTTTCTAGTAAATGAACATCGTTCAATATTTTAATGCTGCCCCTGAGTGCCGTCAATCCCTTCGCTAGTTTAGTAATTAACTAATCGCCGCAATATTATGAAACATGTGTAAACACAGTGAATATTTCATTGTGCTTTGTTAACGAGTATGATTAAGGTGTCGAAAGATAAAGAAACCTATAAAGGATAATAATGAAACGATTTTTCTCACTAGTCGCGATTCTGATGGTATCAGTCGCGGTGACACCAATCGCGGAAGCGAAAAAGTTTGGTGGTGGTAAGTCTTTTGGTAAGAGTTTCAAAACGGCTCCTGCACCCAAACAGCAACAACAGAACACGAATTCAATCCGACAAGATCAAGCCGGTAAGAACACAGCGGCTAACTCTAGCAAGAAAGGCCTTATGGGCGGTCTGCTAGGCGGTTTACTTGCAGGTGGTCTACTAGCAGCATTCTTCGGTGGCGCATTTGAAGGTATCCAGTTCATGGATATTCTGATTATGGGTCTGATTGCTTTCCTAGCGTTTAAGTTCCTACGTGGCATGCTTGGCGCGAAGCAGGGTTCTATGAACCAGCAGAATGCACGAGGCCAACAGCCAGCATTCGGCGGTATGGGACAAAACAAGTTTGAACAACCAACGCAACAGCCAAATGTTCATAACTTCGAGCAAGCACAACCTCAATCACAAGGCACTGCTGGTGGCTTTGGTTTTGGTGCGCAAAGTGATGTTCCACATAACTACCCACCGGGTTTTGATCAAGCGGCATTCATCAACGGCTCTCGTGAGCACTACCGTACACTGCAAGGTGCATGGAACCACAACGAGCTAAGCACGATTGAAGAATACGTGTCTCCAAGCCTTTTCGAAGACCTAAAAGCTGAGCGTAGCAAGCTAGACGGTGATCAGCATACAGACGTAATGTACGTTGATGCTGAAATCGTTCGTGCAGACCATGACGGCAGCAAAGCACAGCTAAGCCTACAGTTTAGCGGTCGCTACCGTGATTCTGAGGAAGGTATCGAAGAAGACATCACTGATATCTGGCACTTAGAGCGTGACCTAACAACCGACAACGCACCTTGGTTGATTGTTGGTATTCAAGGTTAATTCCACGACTTAGTTAAACATCAATATGTGTAGTTAATCGGAATAACACCTAATAATTGAAAGCCCCTACAGAGAGATCTGCAGGGGCTTTTGTGTTTTTAGGATAACCAGTAAGTAATGTCTGGGTCCTTAGAACAATGAGTGCCATGGTTTTGCTAGAGATGATTCAAATTTGAGAGGCAGTACTTTGAAAGCGGACATTTGTCCTCAATGCTTTGTACCATTGCTTCTTATGATTGCGCCAACAAAACAAATAAGGAAACATTATGACTGCACATATTGCTGGCACTGCTGAGGATTTCGCATCTACGGTAATTATGCCGGGTGATCCACTACGAGCGAAATACATTGCTGAAACCTACTTAGAAGACGCAAAGCTTGTGACTGATATTCGTAACATGCTTGGATATACAGGCTATTACAAAGGGCAACGTATCTCAGTAATGGGTCATGGCATGGGTGTACCTTCAATGGTTCTCTATGGTCATGAACTGATTAATGACTTTGGTGTGAAGCGCATTATTCGTATCGGTAGTGTTGGGGCAACGCAGAAAAATGTGATGATGCGTGATGTGATTTTGGCACAAGCCGCCGGTACAGACTCTCCAACGAATGCCAAGCGCAGCAGTGGCTATCACATGGCGACCTCGGCAACGTTTGAGCTTTTACATAATGCTTACCTTTCAGCAAAAGAGAAGAATATAGACGTAAAAGTTGGCAACGTGTTCACTGGCGACCTTTATTACGATCCTGATGAAGACCTCATTCCTGCGCTGGAGCGTTTTGGGGTGCTTGGTATCGATATGGAAGTTGCAGGCTTATACGGGCTAGCGCAACAATTTGGTATTGAGTCATTAGCGATCCTGACGGTATCTGATCATTGTATCACGGGTGAGGAGACGACAGCAGAAGAGCGTCAGCTTTCATTCAACAACATGATTGAAATTGCTTTAGAAACGGCAATCAAAGCTTAAGCCTGTGTGGAGGGCTTAAAGTTAAGCTCTCCCAAATTAAAACATCTAACCTACGAGCCCTTGGAGTGAACAATGAAAAATAAAATGACACTCACTGCTATCAGTTTCCTCGCTAATTTCGTTATGGCGGGCTTTGCGACACAATTTGGTATGTTGGTCGAGCCAATAGCCAATGCATTTAACGCGAATGTAAATGAAGTAGCATCAATATTTTCTTTATTAAATGGTGGAGCACTAGCCGGTACAATTGCGGCTTTCTTCTTAATTGAAAAAGTCGGTATTAAACGTATGACGGTACTGTGCTACGGGATTATCGCACTGTCCTCATTAGGCCTTTACATAGCACCTTTGTTATCGATTGTGATGCTATGTATGGCTATCATTGGTTTTTGTGGCGGTGTTGGTCTGTGTATCGCTGGTACTATTGTCGTTTCACTATGGAAAGACAAAATTCAGAGCACAATGTTAGTAGTACAAGACGCGACATTTAACATTGCAGGTGTTGTATTCCCAATGATCACCACTTACGCACTTACTAATGCAATGAATTGGAGCATCAGTTACTTAAGTGTTGGCGTGGTTGCATTGGCAACAATGTTTATCGCTTTGCTGACTAACTTCAATCAATGTGGTGATGAAAGCACAGCACAAACTGAATCAAAGTCTGAATGGAACTTTGGCATTATTAGTGGTGGTATCGGATTATTTTTAGGAATGCTTGCCCTTTATACCTTCTTAACTTGGGCTCCAATGTTTGTGAAAGAGAAGTTCGATATTCCATTTGAACAAGCGGGTAGCATTATTACTCAGTATTGGTCAGCAGCGTTGGTTGGTGCTTTAGTTTCGACTGTCATTGTGTCGCGTATGAAGATTCAGTCTTTCTTATTGACGATCATTACACTTGCAATGGTAATAACGAGTGTCATCGTTACGACAAACAAACTAGAATGGCTCTCTTACCTGACTTATGGTTACGGATTTGCTTGTGCCGCACTTTATAATGCTTTCATTGCTTATGGTGTGTCATTTGTTCGCAATGCATCAAGTAAGAATGTTTCTTATATATTGGTTAGTGGCAGTGCTGGTGCAATGTTTAGTCCTGCGATTAGCTCTATGATGGAAAGTATTGTTGGCTTACAAACGGTTATGTATGCCATCCCTGCTATCTATGCTGTTGTGTTGGTGATGCTTATTGCATCTTCAAAGTACAAAGCAAGCCAAGCCAATCAAGCTCAAACTGCATAAATAGTTACCGTTTTAAGTGACCCCGAAAAGGTCTGCATTTGCGCAGGCCTTTATTGTTCCGCAAACTTTCTGAGTCCTTCTAGATCAAGAATCCTTAAGCCTTTCTTTTCTTTCGCAATAAAACCTTTGCTCTCAAGCTCTTTCACTGCGCGGCGGTAGACTCTATCTGTCGTAGCAAAACGTTCTGCTTCAAGGTAATTTTTTTGAAAGCCATCGACGGGTAAGTCATTCAAATATTGATGATAAATGTCGTAGGCAACATTGTAAGTGATCGGATACAGAAGACGCCTTGTTAGGATCTCGACGGTGTCTTGATAGTCAATAGCGATAGCACTGGCGAAATAAAGAGAGAGCTTAGGTTGCTCTAACAAATATTTCTTTAGTTTTTGTGCATCAATGATAGATACGCTCACAGGCTCGATGGGCATAATATCCATCTGGCAGCGGTATCCGGTAAAGAACTCCATCTCTCCGAAAACTTGTTGCTCACACTCGAGAGTACCTAGCAAAAATGTTTTACCGTTTCGAGCCGTCATCCCCATAGAAACCCTTCCTGAATCGACAAGGTATAGGTTCTCTACATGCTCTCCTTGAGTTAATAACTTCTCATTTTCCTCAAATATTCTGCTCGTACAAATACAATCACGAATGGTTTGTTCGATTAGTTGCTTGTCTTCGGTCCACTCAGTTTCGAAGCGACCTTTTCCTAGGGTTTGTAGCTGCATATTTGGTTTTAATTCAGTTGTTGAGATAAGTTTCTTAACTTGGATGATAGATTATCAAGAGCGTTGAGCGAGAAAGGTAACAGGTACAGTGAAAATATTATACACAGAAACGAAAAAAGCCAACTCAATGAGTTGGCTTTTCGATTTTCCAATTAAGGAGAATATGGTGGAGGGAGACGGATTCGAACCATCGAAGGCAGTGCCGGCAGATTTACAGTCTGCTCCCTTTGGCCACTCGGGAACCCCTCCAGGCTGTGTCTTACTCTTCACAAAGTAAGCCTAAATTGATGCTTTCCCATAAGCCCATCAATCAGGTTGTTCTCTTAACTCTTAGGTAGAGGTAAGAAGAATATGGTG